>QKII01000249.1 GCA_003249625.1 Propionivibrio sp.
AACTGTCGATGATTCCGCAGTTGACAGACAAGGCTCTGGAGGATCAGACCAGTGCGCTGGCGCAAGCGCTCAAGGGAATTCGCAATCGACCCGAACAGTGGAGTGATGCCGAATTGGCGCGGGATGGATTGCTTGACGCGTTCAGCTCGGAGGGCGGAACGGTGGCTACTCTGTTTATCCACAAGGATGGGCGTTACCTTCGTGCCGCCACGACTCTGAAGAAGACAGATGGCTTGCAGGCGATCGGTACAGCGCTCGATCCGGCGTCGGATGCCGCCCGGGCTCTGGAGGCGGGGCGGGAATACTCAGGGCATATCACCTTGTTCGACCGGTTGCACATGTCTACCTATCTGCCTGTGACATTTGAAAACGGTGTGCGCGGTGCCGTGTTCGTTGGTATTGATTACGGCTCGGCCGATCCGATGCTGGCGCTTTCCCGCCAGATGGACTACGTGGTAATCGCCGCTGGCGTTGTCGGGGTTCTCCTGCTGGCCGTCGGGCTGGCTTTCTCGATTCGCGTCGAACAGGCGCACCGGGAAACCGAGGACATCTTTCGGACCACGCAGGACGGGCTGTTCCTTCTCGACCATCGCTTGCGTATGGGGTCGCAGACTTCACTGGCGCTGTCGAAGGTGCTTGGGTTCGACGTACGTCCAGGTGCGAATTTCCTTGAACTGCTGCGGCCCTCCGTCTCACAGAAAACCTACGATACCGCAAGGGAATACATCGAATTGCTGTTGCGCCATGACGTCAAGGAAAAGCTGGTGGCCAGCCTGAATCCGCTCGATTGCCTGGAAATCGCCACGGTGCGCAACGATGGTGGCGTGGATACCCGTTTTCTCCAGATACGCTTCAACCGGGTCATGCGGAATGGCCGAGTCACCCATCTACTGGTGACGGCTAACGACATTAGCCGCCAAGTTCGTCTGGAACGTGAACTCAAGGAGAGCGAACGTCGCGTACAGGACCAGATGGCGATGATGGTACACGTTCTGCAGGCCGATCCGCAGTCGCTGCAGGCGTTTATTACCGGCGCAAACAATGGCCTGAACCGGATCAATGAGGTATTGAGGAGCGGCCACCCGACGAGCGGTGTGGGCGGCGAAGGAATCGATGCGATGATGCGCATCGCCCACCGGTTGAAGGGCGATGCGGCCGCATTGCAACTCGGTGCGCCAGCTGAAACACTGCACGCGCTGGAATCGCTGTTGCAGGAGTTGAAAGGGCGCGCGCAGCTCCGGGGCGAGGATCTGCTGCCGGTCACCGTTCGCGTCAAGGAGCTTTTTTCCGGTATCCAGTCTATTCAGGAAATTATCACGCGAATCAACCAGGTCCGAAGCGTGGTCAGTGTTGAGCCGCCGCGGCCGACGCCGGATGGCGGTGCGGCGGCGCAACAGCCGCTTGTCCAGCAATGGGGCGGCTTCGTTCAGCAACTGGCCGAGCGGCTGCACAAAAAGGTCGAACTGGTCTACCAAGGAGTGGACCTCGGGACGCTCTCGCCGTTTCTCAGGGAAACCGTGAATAGTGTCGTCAACCAGTTCGTCCGCAACGCGCTGGTTCATGGCATTGAATCTTCGGCGGTGCGTCGGCGCCGAGGCAAGCCGGAAAAGGCAAGATTGTCGGTCTATGTTTCCGATCAAGGGGATGGTTTTCTCGAGCTGAGTTTTCGCGATGACGGTGCAGGCATCGATCTGGACAAGGTGAAACAGTCCGCCATTGCTTCCGGGCGCTTGACGGCCGAAATGGCGGCGATGCTCGACGCGCGCCGGCTGACGATGATGATATTCGAACCCGGCTTCTCGACGTGCGACCGAACCGACATGGACGCTGGGCGCGGGGTTGGCCTCGATGCAGTGAAGGAGATCGTGTCGCAGCACGGCGGGCGGATTAGAGTCGGATCGACCCGCGGAGAATACTGCCATTTTCGCGTGCAACTCCCGTTGCGCAAGGAACCCTCGCTTGTGGCGAAGAACGTCGAGCAGGTCAGGGAGGTGGTGTGATGGGGCTCAAACTAATGATTGTCGACGACTCGAACATCATTCGCAGCAAGATCGCGCGCACGCTGTCGCGGCACGATTTGGCCGTGGTGGCCACCGCCGGTGATGGCGAGGAAGCTGTCCGCCTTTTTTCCACGGCACTGCCCGACGTCGTGACGATGGACCTGACCATGCCGCGCATGGACGGTCTGGAGTGCATCCGTGCACTGCGGCGGATGAATCCGAAGGTCCATATCCTCGTCGTCTCCGCGCTGGCGGATAAGGCCACGGCCATTCAGGCGCTCAAGGAAGGGGCGCAGGGCTTTCTCTGCAAGCCGTTTTCCGAAGCCGACCTGACCGAGGCAATGGACGAACTACTGGGAGACGATTGAGATGGAAGAAGAGGAACTGCGCGCCTTTATCGAGATCGTAAATCAGTATTTCGAGCGGCAGACCGGTCGTTTGCCGGATCTGGGTACCCCCTACCTTGGTGAGCCGTCGGCCTTGCCGATCTACGATTTTACGGGCGTCATCGGTATTTCTGGCAACCGCCCCGGCTGCGTCTACTTCACTGCGCACCGGGATCTTCTGCGCAACTTGCTGTTGCGCGTTGGCGAACCCGATCTGTCGGATGCCAATCTGAGCGACCTCGTCGGCGAAGTCGCCAATACGATTTCGGGGAATGCTCGGCGGGTGTTCGGGCCGGACTTCATGATATCGGTTCCCGTTGTCGTTGCCGGGAACGCCAAGGCCATCCAGGTGCCGCGCAATGTCAAGGCGTATATCCTGCCCCTGCGCTGGCACAAGCTTGAGGCGGCCTTGGTCGCCAGCTTGCAGTGAATGTTTTCGTCAGGACGGATCCAACGGGGTTTCGATCCGGGCGAGGTCGCTCGCTTCAAGCCAGCGCCACTCACCAGGTTTGAGATCGGTGGGGAGTTCGTAGTTGCCGATGGCGCGGCGGTGCAATCCTTCGACGCGGTTGCTAACGGCCGCAATCATGCGCTTGACCTGATGGTACTTCCCTTCGGTGATCGTCAGGCGCAGGAGCCGCTCGTCGACCTGTTCGCACGCTATGGCTGCCACCGGTTCCGGATCATCGTTGAGCAGCACGCCGCTTAGCAGGGAGGTGATCTGCTCGTCGTCGATCGGATGCTTCGTCGTTACGTCGTAGATTTTG
>QKII01000153.1 GCA_003249625.1 Propionivibrio sp.
GTGAGGGTCGATCCTCGTTCCTGTAAACGACATTCACGCCTGGCAGCTGGATCTGATAGGGATAGAACTCCGCACCCGGCTTGCCGATCTCGTCATAACTGGCAACCGGAATCCAGAGTAGTTCAGCGTGAAAATTGTCATTAAAGTACTCTGCACGCGCGGCCCATTGAGTGATACGCATCATGTCAAATTCAGGCAGAATGAATTCGCGCATGTCGCGTGCTGAAACGACATCGGCAAAGAACAGCCCGACCATTTCCCCCCAAACCACGTGCTGCTTGCCAAGGCGAAAATCCCAGTCGCCGGCGCTGACGTCGAGATAGTTCTCACGCAAATTGATGTTGAACCGTTGATCGTGCGCAACGCTGCTCGAGTAGTAATCGTTCGCACTGAAAACCGCATCGTAGTCGACACGTGCGCCGAGCTTCCATTTGAGGCCATTGCCGAGGCTGCCCTGCCCCGAGAAATCACCGCGCGTCATCATCTTCGACCAATGTGACGGCGATTCGGTGGTATGCGCCATTTCCACTTGAATAAAGCCCCTGAGCCCCTTCCCACCCGAGGTAATCGGCTTTTCCGCTGGTTTCTCGTCCGAAAACAGATCGTCGCCGAAAAGCGCGTCCCGACTGTCTTCACCCTTATCCTGCGAACTCGCCGCGAGCAACACAGGCGAATCCAGACCTTCCGCCACCGCGGGAAAGGCCAGTGACAATGCCGAACAGGTTGCCAGCATCGAGAACGTGTCTATGCGCATTCTTTTATCCTTGTAGGTCTTCTTAGTTTTGTGGACGGTGCCGTGCCAGCGACCATTTTTTTTCTTCAGAGCGAACGCCGAGCATGCTAATTTCTCCGTCCTCGACGCGGACCAAGCGGTCCGCCTTGGCAATGACGCGCTTGTCGTGCGTCGAAAAAATGAAGGTAGTATTGAACTTCCGATTGATCTGCTTCATCAGGGTCAGTATCTCTTCCCCGGTCTTGTGATCGAGGTTGGCGGTAGGCTCGTCCGCCAGCACGATCGCCGGGAGGATCGCCAACGCGCGGGCAATGGCCACTCGCTGACGCTGACCGCCGCTCAACTGGTTCGGCCGATGCTCGGCGTATTTGGCGAGACCAACGATATCAAGGAAATAATCGACCCGCCGTTTTCTTTCCGCCGGAGACACGTCCTTGCGCTGAAGCAGCGGATACTCGACATTTTCCGCGGCGGAAAGCACCGGCAGCAGGTTGAATGTCTGGAAGATGAAGCCGATCGTGCGATTGCGCAAATCAGCCAACTGATCCGGCGTCTTGTCACTAACATCGACATCATTGATGAAGATTTTTCCGCTCGTCGGGCTGTCGATGCAGCCGATGAGATTGAGGAGTGTCGTTTTTCCACTTCCTGACGGACCTGCGATGGCCAGAAATACCCCAGGCTCGAAAGATAGCGTAATGTCCTTGAGCGCTTGGACTTTCTGATCGCCGAGCAGATAATCCTTGTATACGTTTTCAATGCGAACAACGCTCATGTATGGCCCTCTGCCAGCTCGGGGCCGGCAACTTGACGGGAAAGGGAAAACCATGGAAATCATGACCATCCGACATCAATGTGTCAAGGCAGCCGTGACAATTGCATCATCGTTGTCATTTATTTCTGTATTCCCCGCCTTTGGCCAAGACACGGCCTCGTTAGCGGCCGACGACCCTGTCGCCAAAGAGATCGTCGAAAAAGCGGATCTGGTCCGTTTTCCAGCGGAGGGATTCCAGGTTGAAATCAACATCACAACCACAAAAGCCGGACAGGATGCGGAAGCTCGCAAATACCGTGTTCTGTCCAAGGGCAACAGCAACACCGTGGTAATGGTCACGGAACCTGCATCCGAGCGCGGTCAAATCATCCTTATGAAAGGCCGAGACCTGTGGGTTTTCATGCCGGACGTCTCGCAACCGATCCGGATTGCGCTGTCGCAGCGATTGACCGGGCAGGTGGCGAACGGCGACCGAACGGCGACTTGGCGCGTGCCAATTTCGCTGGCGACTACCATGCGAAGATCATCCGTACGGAAACCATCGACGCGGAAACGTACCACGTCCTGGAGTTGAAGGCCGTGGATCGTGGTGTTACCTACCAGAAGGTCATCTACTGGGTCCGAGAGAAGGACAATTGGCCGTTCAAGGCCGAGTTCTATTCGTTGTCGAATCGCCTGCTGAAAACGTGCAAATATGAACGCTTCCAGATGATGGAGGGGCGCCAGCGCCCCACACGCCTTGTCATGAACGACGCCATGCGTAGCGGCGAACAGTCGGTTCTGGAATATGAACGAATGAAACTGCGTGACCTGCCGGACAAGGTATTTACCAAGGACTACCTGAAGAAACTCGATTGATAAATTGCGAATTCATGAAAGCATGGAATTCCTTCATATCAAGAGCACCTTTGGTATAGCCATCTCCCAAAACAGAAGTGGTTACGAAAAAAGGCCGGGATTTCCGGCCTTTTTTAGGTTTATCGCACCAGAAACCCGACTGCGGCCTTCGCCGCGGCGACCAGTATTTCAGTCCCACACAACTTTTTTGGCAGTTCCATAGTGGCAACGGTTATAGAACTACACAGAAACCATACCCCTGCGGACGAATTCAACCGCGACGGCTTGATCCCGAAACCGTCTCGATCAGCCCTTTCGCGGCTTGCTCGCACAGATCGAGCACAACTTCAAACCCTTCCGGCCCGCCGTAATACGGGTCGGGAATTTCTTTCTGCTGCGTAGCTCTGGCGAAATCGAGAAACAGTCCGAGCTTATGCAGATGCTCCGGCGGACATATCCTACGCATGAATGCCAGATTCTGCCGATCCATCGCCAGTATCCGGTCAAACCGGTGGAAATCCTTTTCTTCCAGGCGTCTGGCACGTAGACCGTTCAAGTCATACCTGCGCTTTGCCGCAGCCTTTCTTACCCGCTGATCGGGAGACTCTCCCTCATGGTAAGCGTGTGTTCCCGCCGAATCGACCTCAATATCCTGCGAAATTCCGGCCTGGCGTGCAAGGGTTCTGACAACCACTTCCGCTGCGGGCGACCTGCAAATATTTCCCATGCAGACGAAAAGAACACGATACACAGCCAAGCCAATCCCCATCCGATTCAAGAAACCTTTCAAACCTTGTAAGCCCTTAGCGCCGTCTCGATTTCCTGGCTCATTTCGCTGAGATTATGCACCGCCTCAGCCGTGCTGCCCGCAGCAGCGGTATTGCGCTCGGTCATCTGGGCAATCTGCTCGATACGTTGCGAGATCGAGGTGCTCGCCGCGCTTTGCTCACGCACGGCTTCCGAGATTTCTTCGACCGCGCCAACCACGGTTCCCGAGCCTTCCTTGATATCGCTGATCGACCGGCCGGCTGCTTGTGCATTCTCCACGCCCGCATCGACTTCGCGAACCGCGGCGGCCATGGTGTCGACCGCCTGTTTCGCGCTGCCCTGCATCTGCGCCAGCAGTGTGGAAATTTCCTGGGTCGATTTGGAGGTCCGCTCAGCCAGTTTGCGCACTTCGTCCGCAACAACCGCGAACCCACGTCCTTGCTCGCCGGCACGCGCCGCTTCGATGGCGGCATTAAGCGCCAGCAAGTTGGTCTGGTCGGCGATTTCCTTGATGATGTTGGCCACAGAGGAAATGCTTTCGCTATCTTGGCGCAAAGCATCGATCCGCTCGGATGCTTCACGTACGGACTCGGAAATGGTCTGGATACCGCTGACGGTGGTAAGGATCACTTCCGCACCCTGATCAGCCTTGTTTCGCGACTCCTGCGTGTGCAGGCTGGCGTCCTGCGCCTGGGTCGCGACCATGGAGATGCTGACCGTAAGTTCCTCGATCGCTGCCGCCATTCCTGACGACGCATCGCTTTGCAGCTGCGAATTTTCAGCAATTTCCTTGGAAGTGGTATCCACTTCAGCCGTAATAGCCGCCATACGCCCCGCAATCGTCTGAACCTCCGCAAAACTGCCGCGCAACTTGGCCAGCAGTTCGTTGTACGCCTCCAGGCTTGCGCCGACCTCGTCTCTCGAACGAACCTCGATGGTGTCTGTAAAGTCGAGCTCCGTCGCCGTTCGAATGATTGCCTTCTGCATCACTGCAAGCGGACGAGTTATCGAGCGCCCCACGAAGAACCCGAACAGGCCGATACCCAATACGCCAACGATTGCAGCCGCCACCGTAATCATCAAGGTCTTTGCAAAGGCATCACCCGCTGATTTTTCGACGACAGCCACGTTCTCTGTATTGATCTTTACGAGGGCATCAAACGATTTCGACAGCCGCTCGTGCAACGGGCCGATATCACGCTGAATCATTTCAAGCGCGGTTTCCGTCTCGCCAAGTCCTGCCAACGTATTGATCTGTTTAAGACGGGTAACAAACGAGATCAAGCTGAGTTTTGCTTCATCCAGAGCCTGCTTTTCGGCCTCATCCGTGACGCCCTCGCCGTACCCCCTGATCTGGCTGATCAAATCGTTGTTACCGTTTTCAAGAGCCTGTTCAAGCGCTTTGCCTTTCTCGGGTTCTTTCGTTGTCGCCCGATTGTACAGTTGAGGAATCAACGCAAGATATGCACTACGCATGGAACTGACTTTTAGCAACGCCGGAACCGACTCTTCGGCGATTTTCACCGTGTTGTCGTTAACGTTTTTCAGGCCGTAAAGACCGAAGCTGGACACCGCCGCCGATGTCACCATGGCTATTCCAATAAGTAACCAAATTTTTCTGCTTATCAACATTTTTCGGTTATCCCTCTCTGAAAACAACTGGCCTGACAAAGCGCTCGCTATGCAAACCAAATGACAAAATACAAAAACCTTCAACAATCGTGAATGCGATTCGGGAATGAGTCAACAATTTTCATAACAGAAAGCCCCCCGAACGCCCACTGAATAAAGAAAAATTGAAAAAACAAAGCCGTCTGGGATATTCACCCAGACGGCTCGTCAATTGAGACAATCGCATGTCACTCGATAGAAATACGCCGTGACTTGGCAAGTGAGCGCTTGGGAAGTTGAAGCTCCAAGACGCCGTTGTTGTACCTGGCAACAACCGCGGTGTCGTCCACCTCTTGCCCCAAACTAAACGACCGCGACAACCGGCCAAAATAGCGCTCGCTGCGCAGAAGCTTGTCACCCTCCTTCACTTCCTTTTCGTTCTTGACTTCGGCGCTGATCGAAACCAGTGCGCCATCGACGGTAACGTGGATGTCTTCCTTCTTCACTCCAGGGATTTCGGCATGAACCGTATATGCTTTGTCATCCTCGCTAACGTCAATCTTGATCTGAACGTCCTTTTGCCCCTCCAGACGTACCGGACGCAGGAAGTAGCCACGGAACAGATCGTCCAACGCATCGTCAGGTGCGTTATAGCGTGAAATATTCGCCATTTTGTCCTCCCGTTGATGAACCGGGCTTGGCCCGTGTATTTTCAATATGAAGGAGGCGCCCAACGATTTCAAGGATGGGCTGGGTTCAAATCACTACGTTAATCTGTCTCGTCGATCCAGGCCTGCTGGATTGCTTCCAGGACCTTTTCCCCGCAATGCTTTTCCGTATCGTCGAATCCCGGCAAATGCATGACCCAATGCATCAAATCGACGAAATTGACCTTCGTCGGGTCGACATCGGGGTATGTTTCGGCAAGCTCGACGGCGATTTCGTTGATGTCAACCCATTTCATCGCTTCCCCTCCTTGGTCATATTGATCGAATAGCGAGGAATCTCGACAACCAGCGGCGCATTGTTCACGATGGCCTGACACGACAGGCGGGAATTCGGCTCCAATCCCCACGCCTTGTCGAGTAGATCGTCCTCCGTCTCGTCAGAGGGTTCGAGTTGATCGAAGCCTTCCCGTACGATGACGTGACAAGTGGTGCAGGCACAGGACATTTCACAGGCGTGCTCAATGGCGATACCGTTGTCGAGCAGGTTCTGGCAGATCGATTCGCCCTCCTTCGCTTCGATCACCGCTCCGTCCGGGCAAATCTCGATATGCGGCAATACGATAAGTTGAGTCATGCATGCTCTCCCTTCGTCTCTGGCGGGGTCTCTGCCCCGGGAATATCCTCGATCCGCTTGCCGGCCATCGCCTTGCGGATGATCTTATCCATGCGCTGCGCCGCGAAATCGCGGGTTTCAGCCTCCAGGTCGTTCATCGCCTGCGAAATCAGCCGCCGGTCCTCACCCAGGGCGGCCGCCTGCAGCCGACCGATGGCAGCATCGATCGTGGCGAATTTCTCGTCGTTCAGCAGATCGGGATCGCTCTTCATCGCCGACTGGACAGCTTCGATCAAGCGCTGCGCCTCGACCTGCGCTTCCTTGAGAGCACGCCGCAATGCATCGTCCTTCGAATGCACCATCGAATCCTTGAGCATGTTGGCAATTTCGTCGTCCGACAGTCCGTAGGACGGCTTGACCGTTATCCCTGCCTCGACACCCGACGTCTGCTCGCGTGCGGAAACGGAGAGAAGTCCGTCGGCATCGACCTGGAAGGTCACTCGAATGCGCGCGGCACCGGCGACCATTGGGGGAATTCCGCGCAGCTCGAAACGGGCAAGCGATCGGCAATCCGTAACCAGTTCCCGTTCGCCCTGCACGACGTGCAGTGCCATCGCCGTCTGGCCGTCGCGGAAGGTAGTGAATTCCTGCGCGCGAGCCACGGGAATCGTCGAATTCCGAGGAATCAGCTTCTCCACGAGTCCGCCCATGGTTTCCAGACCGAGCGAGAGCGGGATCACGTCGAGCAACAACCAGTCGTCACCAGCGTTGCGGTTGCCCGCCAGCAGATTGGCCTGGGTCGCCGCGCCGAGCGCAACGACCTTGTCCGGGTCGAGGTTATTCAACGGCTGTTGCTGGAAGAATTCGCCAACGGCACGCTGAATCTGCGGCATGCGTGTCGCTCCGCCAACCATCACGACACCCTTGACATCGGATACCGACAGCCCGGCATCGCGCAACGCCTTCCTGACCGGCTGGATGGTCTTGGTCACGAGCGTCTTGGTAATCTCCGTAAAGACCTCGGTGGTGAGCTTGAGATCAACGCGCTCGCCACTGTTGAGCCGCGCTGTAATCGGCGCGACACCGTGGCTGGTCAGGTACTCCTTGGCCTCACGGGCAGAAATCAGAAGCTGGCGCGCATCTTCTGCCGACAGGGGATTGAGCTTCGCCGCTTCGAGAATCCAACAGAAGATGCGCTGGTCGAAATCGTCACCGCCCAGCGCGGAATCACCGCCAGTCGCCATTACTTCAAAGACTCCGCGCGAGAGCCGGAGAATCGAGATATCGAAGGTGCCACCGCCGAGATCGTACACGGCGTAGATACCTTCGGCCGCGTTATCCAGGCCGTAGGCAATTGCGGCTGCCGTGGGTTCGTTGAGCAACCGGAGAACGTTCAGACCTGCAAGCTTCGCAGCATCCTTGGTGGCCTGTCGCTGCGCGTCATCGAAATACGCCGGCACGGTGATGACCGCGCCAACGAGCTCGCCGCCCAGTGCCAGCTCTGCCTGATGGCGCAGCGTACGCAGGATATCCGCCGAGACTTCGACCGGGCTCTTTACCCCCGCTGCCGTATGGAGGCGAACCATCCCCGGCGCATCCTCGAAGACGTAAGGCATCGATTCCCGGTGCGCAATGTCGGCAAGACCACGTCCCATGAAGCGCTTCACCGACACGATCGTGTTCCTCGGATCGCGCGCCTGCTCGGCCTGGGCCGCGTAACCGACATCCGCGCCACCGTCGGAATGATAGCGAACGACAGAGGGCAGCAATGGCCGCCCGAGTTCGTCGCCCAAAACGACTGACAGGCCGCTCCTGACCGTCGCCACCAGCGAATTGGTCGTGCCGAGGTCGATACCGACGGCCAGTCGATGTTGATGAGGTGCTGCCGACTCACCGGGTTCGGCAATATGCAAAAGTGCCATGAATGTCCTGTTGTTTACTCTTTTATGCTTCGAGCTCTGCCATGCCGTCGTCTATCTCGGCAATAAGTTTTTCAAGAAACATCAGACGCCGCACGCGATCAGCCGCCTGGCTGTAATCGTGTTGATCGTCAAGCAGCTCAGCAAGTTGCTCGTAACGCTTGCTCATCCGCTGCCGGACGCGATGATGCAATTGTTCCAGCTCATCGTATTCGCATGCCTGGCGCGCTTCGGCAACCGCCTCACGCCACTCCATTTGCTCCATCAGGAACTCGGGTGGCATCACCGTGTTGTTTTCCTTGTCGATACTCTTTCCCGCAAGACTGAGCAGGTATTGCGCACGCAGCAAGGGGCTTTTCAACGTCTGGTAGGCTTCATTTACCCGCGTCGCCCATTGCAGCGACCTGCGACGTTCGGACTCGCCCGCATGCGCAAACCGATCGGGATGAACCCGCGCCTGAAGTTCGCGAAAGCGTTTGTCCAGCGAAAGCGGATCGACGCGGAATGCGGGCGTCAGGCCGAACAAGGCGAAGTGGTCGGAGTTGAAGTTGATCTCGTCACGAGGAGAATCCACCGGGCCGCCCTTTCAGAAGAATCGCATCGGATGTCGCTCTCTCCACCGACGCTCAGACGTTGAAACTCTCGCCACAACCGCACGCGTCCTTCACGTTGGGGTTGTTGAACTTGAACCCCTCGTTCAACCCCTCGCGGGTGTAATCGAGCTCCGTGCCGTCAATATAGGGCAAGCTCTTCGGATCAACCAGTACCTTGACGCCATGCGACTCAAACTGGATGTCGTCCGCTTCAGCAACATCGGCAAATTCAAGCTTGTACGCCACACCGGAACAGCCACTGGTGCGCACACCGACACGCAGACCGATCCCCTTTCCCCGCTTCTGCAAGTACTTGGCTACGTGTTTCGCCGCGTTTTCGGAAAGCGTTACTGCCATCTTTCTATCTCCTCGTTCTCAAACCTGGTTATTCGCCCTGTTTCTTCCGGTAATCGGCTACCGCCGCCTTGATCGCATCTTCGGCCAGGATCGAGCAATGGATCTTCACCGGCGGCAAGGCCAGCTCCTCGGCGATCTGCGTGTTCTTGATCTCCAGTGCCTGGTCGAGCGTCTTGCCCTTGACCCATTCCGTCACCAGCGACGACGAGGCGATCGCCGAACCGCAACCGTAGGTCTTGAACTTGGCATCTTCGATGACGCCATCCTTTCCGACCTTGATCTGCAATTTCATAACATCGCCGCATGCAGGGGCGCCAACCATACCCGTTGCTACGCCTTCTTCGTCCTTGCCGAAAGCTCCGACGTTACGCGGATTCTCGTAATGATCCAGTACTTTTTCGCTGTATGCCATGGTAAAACTCCTTTCAGTCGCGGCAGGCGACCATCATCCGGCCTGCCGAATGGTAATCAGTGCGCAGCCCACTGCACGGTGTTCAGATCGACGCCTTCCTGCACCATCTCCCAGAGCGGCGACAGTTCCCGCAATTTGCCTATCTTCTCGTGCAACAGCTTGATCGCGTAGTCGATTTCTTCCTCCGTTGTAAAGCGTCCAAGGGTGAAGCGGATGGAACTGTGGGCCAACTCGTCATCGCGCCCGAGCGCGCGCAACACGTAGGACGGCTCCAGCGAGGCTGACGTACATGCCGACCCGGAGGAGACGGCCAGATCCTTGATCGCCATGAGCATCGACTCGCCCTCGACATAGGCAAAGCTGACGTTCAGGTTGTGCGGCACGCGGTGTTCAAGGTCGCCGTTGATATAGACGTGCTCGATATCCGAAACACCTTTGAGCAGCCTGTCGCGCAGAGCGCCGATCCGCTTGTTTTCCACGGCCATTTCCTCGCGGGCAAGACGGAAGGCTTCGCCCATGCCGACGATTTGATGCGTCGCCAGGGTGCCGGAGCGGAATCCGCGTTCGTGCCCACCGCCGTGCATTTGCGCTTCCAGCCGGACGCGGGGCTTGCGCCGGATGTATAGCGCGCCGATACCCTTCGGACCATAGGTCTTGTGCGCCGAGAAGCTCATCAAATCGACCTTCAAACTGCTCAGGTCGATATTGACCTTGCCGGTCGCCTGCGCCGCATCGACGTGGAAGATGATGCCCTTCTCGCGGCAGATCTCGCCAATCTCGGCGATCGGCTGGATGACGCCGATTTCGTTATTCACGAACATCACTGAAACCAGAATGGTGTCGGGACGCAAGGCCGCCTTGAATGCATCAAGGTCGATGAGTCCGTTGTCCAGAACATCCAGATACGTAACTTCGAACCCTTGACGCTCCAGTTCGCGACACGTGTCAAGCACCGCCTTGTGCTCGGTCTTGACAGTAATCAGGTGTTTTCCCTTGCCCGAATAGAAATTCGCCGCACCCTTGATCGCCAGGTTATTGGACTCCGTCGCGCCGGACGTCCAGACAATTTCCTTCGAGTCGGCATTGATCAGTCGCGCCACCTGCTCGCGCGCTTCCTCGACCGCCGCCTCGGCTTCCCAGCCGAACGAATGCGAACGCGATGCCGGGTTGCCAAATTTTTCGACCAGATACGGAATCATTTTTTCCGCAACGCGCGGATCCACCGGTGTGGTCGCCGAGTAATCCAGATAGATCGGCAGTTTCAGCATTTTTTTGCTCCGTTCCTTAAGTTTGTCTGTTAGACCGCGATGGCGGTCAAATGCTGCAATCGGGTGACGGTGTCGCGCAACGACACCAGAAATCCATCAATATGCTCTGTCGTGTTTCCAGCCCCAAGGCTGACCCGTACGGCACCACGTGCAATTCCCGCGGGGACCCCCATCGCGCTCAGCACATGCGACGGTTCGGGATTGGCGCTGGAACAGGCCGCACCACTGGCAACCGCGTAACCGGCACGATCAAGTTGCGCCACCAGTGTTTCGCCTTCCAGATCGGGCAGCGAGAAATAAGTCGTATTTGGCAACCGCTCCACACCGGACGCGAAAAGCCGGGCACCAAGACTGACCAGTCCCCGCTCAAGACGGTTCCGCAGTTCTGCAAGAAAAGCTTGTTTCTGCCCGATGCGCTGGGCGGCGAGTTCTGCAGCAAAACCAAAACCGACGATCGCCGCGACGTTTTCGGTCCCCGAGCGCAGACCGCGCTCCTGCCCTCCTCCGGAGATCAACGGATCGATTTCCACACGCTTGTCGACGATCAGCGCTCCCGCGCCTTTCGGCCCACCGATCTTGTGCGCCGACACCGTAATAGCATGCACGCCACTGGCGTTCAGCCGCCGAAAATCGACTGGAATCTTTCCGAAAGCCTGAACAGCGTCAGTATGAAACAGTGCTCCCGACGCACGCGCACGATCCGCCAGAGAGGAAATATCCTGCAAGACACCGGTCTCGTTATTGGCCAGCATCACGGAAATCAAACGAGGGTTCTGCTTCAAAGCCTCTGAAACGGATGAGTATTCGACGCACCCGTCCGAATCAACGCCCAACTCGACGAGTTTCCAGCCGCGGCGGACAAGTTGCGCAGCAGGCTTTGTCACGCACGGGTGTTCGACGGTGCTGATCGCCAGCGTACCGGGCTTGAAAAACGCGGAAGCCCCCTTGAGGAACAGATTGTTCGCCTCCGATCCGCCACTTGTGAATACAACTTCCGTGGGATGCGCTCCGATCGCCGCAGCCACCCTGTTACGCGCTTCGTCGATTGCCTTGCGCGCGGCGCGGCCATACTCGTGACGACTGGATGCATTACCAAACTGGGATCCTAACCACGGAAGCATGGCCTCCAGCACTACTGGCTCGAGAGGCGTCGTCGCGTTGTAGTCGAGGTATACGGAAGCGGCCATCGTTCGCGCTATCAGGCCAACGCTGAAATTGAACGCCCTCGCCCACCCTCATTCGGACGACGCGCATCCTTGAGCAAAGCAACATCGCCACCGACTTTCGTCAACTGCTGGGCCACCAGATCCGCCAGAGAAACCGATTCAAGATACTCGTACATCTTGGCGTTCAGCGTCATCCACAAGTCATGCGTCATGCAACGTTCTTCTTCCTTGCAGTTTTCGTGGCCACCGCATTGCGTGGCATCAAGCGCCTCATCGACAGCACGAACAATGTCCGCCACCGAAATCCGTGGCATCGGCCGGGCCAAGCGATAGCCGCCGCCTGGGCCGCGAACGCTGTCAACCAGCTTGTGCCGGCGCAACTTGCCGAACAACTGCTCAAGATACGAAAGGGAAATCTTCTGCCGGTCGCTGATTCCGGCCAGCGTCACGGGTCCCTCGCCGCTATGCAGCGCCAGATCGATCATCGCGGTAACGGCAAAACGTCCTTTGGTTGTCAGTCGCATGGTTTCTCCTCTAATACCCTCTTAGTTTTGTCAACTATCGGACAAGTTCCCGAAATTAGTCAACAATTTTACTCAGGTATTTAGGATCGAACTTGTCAGCTGTCGCCAGTTCATCCTCGATGCTGACACCGCTCGATTCCAGCTTCTTGAGCAGCACCTCGATACGCCGGTCGGTTTCCACGGCATGATCGAGCAGTCCGTGAATTGCCTTGGCCAGCGGATCATCCTGGTTGGTCGACAAGGCATAGGCAGAAAACCCCATCTGACCGGCCTTCTCCTCGCGCTTTTGCGCCTGCTCGCTGTCGATGATGCGCGCCGGATTGCCAACAGCCGTCGTTCCCGGCGGCACATTCTTGACCACCACCGCGTTCGAACCGACCTTGGAATTCGCGCCGATGGTGATCGGCCCGAGCACCTTCGCCCCCGCACCGACGACCACGCCGTCCTCCAGCGTCGGGTGACGCTTCCCCTTGTTCCACGATGTTCCACCGAGTGTGACCGCGTGATAAAGCGTCACATCGTCGCCGATGACCGCCGTTTCGCCGATGACCACACCCATGCCGTGATCGATGAAGAAGCGTCGACCGATCGTTGCGCCGGGGTGGATTTCGATGCCTGTGAAAAATCGCGCAAGATGCGACGTGAAGCGTCCCATCCAACGGAATTGATGCATCCAGAACCAGTGCGCCAAGCGATGCATCATCACAGCGTGCAGGCCAGGATAACAGGTCAGCACTTCCCACGACGTCCGGGCGGCAGGATCGCGCGCAAATACCGAGCGTATGTCTTCTCGCAGGCGGCTGAACATGAGAGGAATCTCCAAGTGGGTTAATGCGTGATTCTAAAATACCCGACTTTTTCGATCAAGATTTCGACGGTAGCGTTCGTTCCACCGCATCGAGAATACCTCGCAGGATGTTGATCTCGTCGCGCTCCAGATCCACCCGACCGTAGAGTCGCCGCAATTTCGCCATCAGACGCTTCGGCTGCGCCGGGTCGAGAAAACCAGTCTCGACCATGACGCGCTCGAGGTGCCCGTAGAAACGCTCGATATCGTCACTGGTTGCCGGAGGCGAGGCGAACGGGACCGTCCGGCTGACCTCTTCGGGACGGCCGGCGTGGGCCGCCAGCCTGAGTTCATAGCACAACAGTTGCACCGCCGCCCCAAGATTGAGCGACGTATAGTCCGGATTGGCGGGAATGAACACAGTGCGCTGACAGCGCTGGACATCCTCGTTCGACAGCCCGGCTGTTTCGTTGCCGAAAAGCAGCGCCACGTCGCCTTCGAGCGACTTCTCCAGAACCAGCGGCGCCGCCTCGCGCGCCTGCAATCGAGAGGGACCGAGGTTGCGATGGCGCGCCGAGAGCGCTACAGCAAAG
>QKII01000193.1 GCA_003249625.1 Propionivibrio sp.
CGCTTTTCTTGACGTCGATGCCCTGCACGGCAAGCACCTTCTTGAGTTCGACGAGGCGGTCATGCTCGACCTTCGGGAAGGTAAACCCGTCGCGTACCGTAGCTCTCGGGGCTTTTTGCGAGGTCGGAGCAACTGCCTCGGAATTTTTCCGCAAGACCTTGTCCAAGGGGCGATCGAATGCCTTGGCCAGTCGCCGGCGCTTCGACTGTACCGGCTCGGCGGCTACAGGTGGAGCAATCGGTGTGGCCCGTTCCGCTAGTGCCGTCACGGGCAAGGCCGTTTTCGTGGTTCCCACCGTATCAACAGGCTTCGCAGTGTCCTGCTTGCGTGGTGCGCGCGCCCGCGTGGTCTTGGGTGCGAAAGGAACCGAGAGGTTAAATGGGGAGTCGGTTGGTCGAACAGGCGTTTTTCTGACAGCGGCCATGGCTCTTCCTTGGATTGTGCAAGCGTGCCGATAGTCTACCCCGACAAGTGTTGCCCTCACCAGTCGTGACCGGCTGTGCCATCGTCTGCCACGTGATCCGGGCAATTTGTTTGGGTTGCTCGCCGCCTTCCATAAGGTTACCGATACCCTCAATTTTCTATTTGAGCGCATCCTTGTTGAATTTAAAGATCAACGGTCTGGATCTTTCTATTGTTACCGCTCGAGAAAAGAAAAACGGGATAAAGCAAAGTGCTTTATCCCGTTTTGTCCTGGAGCGGCAGAAGAGTCTCGAACTCTCGACCTCAACCTTGGCAAGGTTGCGCTCTACCAACTGAGCTACTGCCGCAAAAATTCTGGAGGCGCGAGCCGGAGTCGAACCGACCTACACGGATTTGCAATCCGGTGCATAACCGCTTTGCTATCGCGCCACACCATCTTTCGATGACTTGCTACAAACAAAAAAAGCCGACAGGCTTTTCTTGAAGAAACTGGAGCGGCAGAAGAGTCTCGAACTCTCGACCTCAACCTTGGCAAGGTTGCGCTCTACCAACTGAGCTACTGCCGCAGAAGCGAGTGCGCATTATATAGTCTCAAATCACCGTGTCAACGTTTTTCCGCATTATTTCTGGGATTCAGGCGAGTCGCCCGGCTTCTTTCCGTCCTGCGCGACAAGGTACGGCCACGCCATTCGCATATAGAAAAACATCGACCAGAGCGTTAACACGGCGGCGATATAGATCAGCACGGTTCCGGCCAGGCGGACATCGAATCCATTGATCGGCTCGTAGTACAACAGCAGCGGGATGGCACTCATCTGGGCCGCCGTTTTGACTTTTCCTATCATCGAAACGGCAACGCTCTTGTGCGCGCCGATCTGCGCCATCCATTCGCGCAAGGCTGAAATCGTGATTTCACGGCCAATGATGACGACCGCGATAAACGCCCCCACACGGTCGAGATAGACAAGGATGATCAGCGCCGCCGCGACCATCAGTTTGTCTGCCACCGGATCGAGGAACGCGCCGAAGGCCGAGGTTTCCTTCCACAGTCGCGCGAGATAGCCGTCGAGCCAGTCAGTCCAGGCGGCGATCACAAAGACAACGGTAGCAACGAGATCGCGCCCACCCGGAACGCTCCAGGTATCCGGCAGATAGTAGAGTCCGACAAGGGCCGGAATCAGGATGATTCGCAACCAGGTTAACAGGATGGGAATGTTGATTGGCATCAATGCAAGGCCGCGTAGATTCTCTCTGCCAGTTCCTGGCTGATGCCGGGAACGGCGCTTAATTGGTCGATTCCCGCACCGACAATCCCCTGCAATCCGCCGAACCGGGCGATGAGCGCCTTGCGTCGCTTCGGACCGATGCCATCAATGTCTTCGAGTCGCGAGGTCTTCCGGCTTTTTCCACGTTGCATCCGGTGCCCCGAAACAGCGAAACGATGTGCTTCGTCGCGGATTTCCTGGATCAAGTGCAATGCAGGATGTTCCGCCGGCAATTGTACCGGTTCGCGGCCGTCCGGGAAGATCAAAGTTTCCAGCCCGGGTTTGCGTCCTTCGCCTTTGGCAACGCCGACCATTGGCACGTGGGACAATCCCAGTTCCTCCAGCACGGAAGCTGCTGCACCAACTTGCCCCTTGCCGCCGTCGATGAGGATCAGCGAGGGCGCCAAGCTCTCGCCGCTGCTGACCTTCTCGTAGCGTCGCTGCACGGCTTGCCGCATCGCGGCGTAATCGTCGCCAGCCTGAACGTCGCGGATGTTGAAGCGGCGGTATTCCGACTTGCGCATCCCATTACCCTGATACACAACACACGAGGCTACAGTCGATTCGCCCTGCGTGTGGCTAATATCGAAGCACTCAACGCGAAACTCCTGCGCGTCATCGCTTTCCAAGGCCAGCAAGCTCTGCAAGGACTCAACACGGGATTCCTGGCGGGCGATCTGGCTACGCCTCGCAACGGTTGCCAATCTCCCGTTCTGCTCTGCCATATCAACCCAGACCTTGTGCATGGTCAAGCGAGGTTCGATTACCGGCACCGGCCGTCCGGCCAGTTCGCTGAGTGTTTCCGACACGTCGCCGTCCAACCCGGCGAGATTGATGAAAACCCGTGCCGGGATCGGATGCGTCAGGTAATGCTGACAGAGGAAAGCCGCGAGCACCTCGGCAGGCGTACTGTCACCCGCGTTGCTAGGGAACTGCGGCTTGTCGCCGAGATGCCGGCCGCCGCGCACCATGGCGAGGTTGACGCAAAGCATGCCACCCTCTTCCACCGCCACGACCACGTCGACGTCCTCACCACGCGTGCTCTCCACGTATTGCCGGTCCTGCACGCGCCGCAACGACTGGATCTGGTCGCGATACATCGCTGCCAGTTCAAAGGCTAGATTCTGTGCCGCCCGGTCCATCGCCTCGCTCAACTGATCGATGATTTCCTGCTGGCGCCCTTGTAGAAACATCGAGGCCATCCGGACGTCCTGCGCGTAGTCTTCCGGATCGATCAAATCCACACAGGATCCAGAACAGCGCTTGATCTGGTACAGGAGGCAGGGGCGAGAACGATTGCTGAACACCGAGTTTTCACAGGTGCGCAGTCGGAACATCCGCTGCAGCAGGTTGACGCTGTCGCGGACTGCCGACGACGACGGATAGGGGCCGAAATAGTCTGCATTGCGGTCTGTCGCACCCCGATAGAAAGCCAAT
>QKII01000122.1 GCA_003249625.1 Propionivibrio sp.
AAAGCTGACCCAGGAAATGGCCGACAAGGCCTGGGCGATCATCGAAGAGATCGACAAGATGGGCGGCATGGTCAAGGCGGTCGAATCCGGCTGGGCCAAGATGGAAGTCGAGAAGTGCGCGGCCGAAACGCAAGCGCTCATCGATTCCGGCAAGAAGGTCATCGTCGGCGTCAACAAGTACAAGCTGGCCAAGGAAGCCGAGATCGAAATTCTCGATATCGACAACATGGCCGTGCGTGAATCGCAGATCGCCAGCATCAAGAAGATCCGCGAAACGCGCGATGCCGCCGCTGTTCAGGCCGCTCTCGACGCACTGACCAAGTGTGCAGAAACTGGCGAAGGCAACCTGCTCGACCTGACCGTCAAGGCCATGCGCCTGCGCGCCACGGTCGGCGAAGTCTCGGATGCGCTGGAAAAGATCTTCGGCCGCTTCCGCGCCAACAACCAGACCATTTCGGGTGTTTATGGAGGTGTTGTGGAAGGCATCGAAACCTGGGAATCGATCAAGGCGGATGTCGAGAAATTCGCCGCCGAGCACGGACGCCGTCCGCGTATCATGATCGCCAAGCTCGGCCAGGACGGCCATGACCGCGGCGCCAAGGTGGTTGCCACGGCTTATGCCGACCTCGGCTTCGACATCGACGTCGGTCCGCTTTTCCAGACTCCGGAAGAAGCCGCCCGCCAGGCCATCGAAAACGACGTTCATGCCATCGGCTGCTCGTCTCTGGCCGCCGGTCACAAGACCCTGGTCCCGCAGCTCGTCCAGGCCCTGAAGGACCAAGGCGCCAATGACATCATCGTCTTCGCCGGCGGCGTCATCCCGGCCCAGGACTACGATGCACTGTTCGCTGGTGGCGCCAAGGCCGTCTTCGGACCGGGCACCCGTGTCGAAGATTCCGCCCGCAAGGTTCTGGAAGAAATCAACAAGGCTGTCAAGGCCTAAGGAAACGCTGAAATATTCGGTACCACGGCGAAGGCCGGGGTACCGGGTTTTCAATAAATCAGCACTTCCCTAAGTAGCAAGGAGTTGTAGCAAATGGATGCGAGTGTTTCGACCACAGGCACACTGGATGCCGCCGACCAACACCTGGTAGACGGCGTTCTGGCAAAACAGCGGCGAGCACTCGCTAAAACCATTACGCTGATCGAATCAACCCGAGCGGATCACCAGCGGCGCGCGCAAAAAGTCATCGGCGCTCTGCTGCCGCACACGGGGAATGCCATTCGGGTCGGGATTTCCGGCGTCCCAGGCGCCGGAAAATCGACTTTCATCGAGGCACTCGGCAATCACCTGATCGATCGCGGCCATCATCTCGCGGTTCTCGCGGTTGATCCATCTTCTTCGGTTTCCGGGGGTTCCATTCTCGGCGATAAAACGCGCATGGAGTCCCTCTGTCAGCGCGTCGAGGCCTTCATCCGCCCCAGCCCGTCGGCCGGGTCGCTTGGCGGTGTTGCTGAAAAGACCCGCGAAGCCATGCTGGCCTGCGAAGCGGCCGGCTACGACGTAATCATTGTAGAAACAGTCGGCGTCGGGCAAAGCGAGACCACCGTCGCCGGCATGGTCGACATTTTCACGCTGGTCCAGTTGCCGAACGCCGGTGACGACCTTCAAGCAATCAAGAAAGGCATCGTCGAGATCGCCGACCTGGTAGCAATCAACAAGAGCGACATCGATCCCAAGGCGGCCGCCGTCGCCCGCGCGCAATGGAAACAGGCACTGCACATGCTGCGCCCGACATCTCCGAATTGGCGCCCACCGGTCATTGGTGTCAGCGCGCTCAAGAAAGAAGGCATGGTCGAGTTCTGGGGTGAAATCGAGCGTTACCGGGAAATCACCACCAAAACCGGCGAATTTGATGCCAAGCGCAAGAAGCAGGCGCTCGACTGGATGTGGAGCCTGATCGAATCGGGACTGCATCAAATGTTCAAGCATCACCCGCAGGTGCACACCGCACTGCCGAAACTGTCCAGTCAGGTTGCCGACGGCATCACCACGCCGAATACTGCAGCGCAGCAGTTGCTTGCTTATCTCGCCAAGCCGTAACGCGCGGCACCCGGCTAACCGGCGTCGCCTCCGTGCGTCGCATGACTCTCTGACGGCAACATCTCGCGGCAGTCGCTGAGGCGCACGCAGTTGCGCCCCGACTGCTTCGCCCGGTAGAGTCCATTATCTGCGCGCAGCAGCGCCGCTTCGATACTCGTTTCGTCCGCGCCCCAGCACGACACACCGATGCTGACCGTAATTGCCGGCATTCCACCGCCGAAATCGTGCGAGGCGATGGTCTGGCGCAGCCGTTCGGCATGTTGCTCCGCAGCCACGACGTCGGTTTCAGGCAGCAGGACAGCAAACTCTTCGCCGCCGATCCGCGCCGCGAGATCAACATGCCGCAAGTTATCTCGCAGTAGTTCTGCAACCCCCCGGATGACGTTGTCGCCGGCGGCATGGCCAAAACGGTCGTTGATCGACTTGAAGTGGTCGATGTCGAGCATCTGCAGGGACAATGGACGGTGATAGCGCTGCGCGCGCAGGACTTCGGCACCCGCGTGCTCAAAAAAACACCGCCTGTTGGCGAGTGCGGTCAGGCTGTCGGTACGCGCCTGTTGCTCCAGCACCCGGTTGGCCTCGCGGAGTTCGGCGTTGGCCCGGTTCAGTGCCTGCGTCCTCTCGGCCACGCGCAACTCCAATTGTTGGTTCAGCGCTTCCAGCGCGCGTTGTGCCTGCAGAAACTGGCTCAGATCACGCCCGGTCCCGCAGAGGTGCGTCACCCGCCCATGCGTATCGGTGACCGGCACCAGCAGTGTGTGGAAGAGACGTTCGACACCGTTGAGAAGGGGTTGCTGACGAAAAAGCACTGTCCGGGCGGAATCACGGCATTCGACATAACCGGAAAGCAGCACATCCGCCTCACGCCCCCCGCCGAAGTAAGTGCGAAGCGACAGGCCCGGAACGATGCTTGCGTCGACCAGAGCTTCGGCCGGATTGACCGCAACGACAACGAAATCGTCGCCGACACATTCGCACAGCCAAAACGGATCGTTCGATTTCTCCCACAACTGGCGAAAGAAATCGAGTTCGACGTTCTGAGCCAAAGGGAAGTCCATGATTATTGGAAGCACGATCCGTT
>QKII01000082.1 GCA_003249625.1 Propionivibrio sp.
AAAAAGGGCCTGTACGCCCGCTATCACTTCAGCGATGTGATCGGCGAATCCGAGGTCATCCGCCAGCTCACCGCCCGCGCCAAAACCTACGCCGGCCATGACTCGAACCTGCTGATCTACGGCGAAACCGGCACGGGCAAGGAAGTCTTCGCGCAAAGCATCCACAACCACAGCCGGCGCAGGCAGGGGCCGTTCGTTTCGGTCAACGTTGCCTCGATCCCGCCCAGTCTGCTGGAGAGCGAACTGTTCGGCTACGTCGACGGTGCCTTCACTGGCGCACGAAAGGGCGGAAAACCCGGGCTGTTCGAACTGGCGCATGAAGGCACGCTATTTCTCGACGAAATTGGCGAGCTTGCACCGGAAATCCAGAGCCGTCTTCTGCGCGTGCTGCAGGAACGGGAGATCATGCGCATCGGCGACGACAAGATCATCCCGGTCGACGTGCGCATCATCTCCGCCACCAACCGCGACCTGTTCCAGCAGACGCAGACAGGTGCCTTCCGCCAGGATCTCTACTATCGCCTGCACGTCGTCGGGCTTCGGCTGCCGCCGCTACGCACACGATCCGAAGACATTCCAGCGATCTTCGAACACTACCTGCACCGCTTCGCCAGCCAGGCCGGCCAGTTCGATCGTCACGCCCGGCTCACCGATTCTGCACGCGAGGTACTCCAGACCTACGCTTGGCCCGGCAACATCCGCCAACTGCGCAACGTCGCGGAAGTGGTGGCCTACAGCGACGACGAAGAAATCAGCGCCCGACACATTCACGAGGTTCTTGGCGACCAGGAGCGCGCCTCGTCGCGCACGGACTTCATCACCATTCCCGAATGTGCCTCGCTCAAGCAGATGGAATCGGAGATCCTCCGGAACTTGCTGGCCAAGTACCCGGCGGACGACGTCTGCACTCGCCTCGGCATCAGCCGTGTCACCTTGTGGCGAAAGATGAAGAACCTGCAGATCCCGTCAGTCGTCACACAATGAATGACTCACTCGACGACCACCGCGGTGCCGCTTGCCGTGACCATGAGCATGCCGTTTTTCTCGCCAAGCACCTCGTAATCAAGGTCGATACCGACAACCGCGTTCGCCCCCAACTCCTCCGCCTGCTCCGCCAATTCGTCGAGTGCGTACTTGCGCGCCTTGCGGAGCTCCTTTTCGTAACTCCCCGAGCGGCCGCCAACGATATCGCGAATACCGGCGAACATATCCTTGAAGATATTGGCACCGAGCACCGCCTCGCCGGCCACGATGCCGCAGTAAGTCGTAATGCGCTTGCCTTCGATCGTCGGGGTTGTCGTCAGATGAACCATCAAAGCCTCCGTAAAAGGGTAATTGGGCACGACGGGCAGCGTAGCACGATGACCTGCTGCGCGTAGAATGACCCGATGTCGTGGCGTTTCCGTAATCTGCCCCGCCTCGCGGGCGCGTTGCTGCTGGCGCTGGCGGTTTGCACCGGCCGCGCCGAGGTCGTTCTGCGCGCACCTGAACCGATCACCGCGCTAGCCACCCCCTACCTCCCCGAGCAGGCGACCTCACCCCGCCGCCTGCAGACGATGCTCAGCGAAATCCTGACAACCGAGGGCTATTTTTCCCCCGTGATCAAGATGCGCGAAGAGGGCGAGACACTTCACGTTGACATCGATCCCGGCCCGCGCACTCATATCGCCGATGTCGACGTAACAATCGACGGCCCCGTCGCCGACGCCGTCCGTACCGACCTGCAGACGGGCTGGCGCCTCCCCGTTGGACAGCCGTTCCGCCAACAGGACTGGACCGGCGCCAAACAGCAGATCCTCGGCGAACTGCTTGCCACTGACCACGCCGACGCGCGTCTTCTCGACAGCGAGGCACGCATTGACAGCGAAACCCGCCAGGCAAACCTGCGCGCCCACTACGACGCCGGTCCGCGCTACCGTTTCGGCGCGTTGCGCGTCGACGGCCTCCACCGCCACTCGTCCGAACTTGTCGCGCGCTACAACCGTGTCGCAAAAACGGGAAGCCGCTACAGCGAAGCGCAGCTTGGCGAACTGCAGCGCACACTGCAGGCGACACCCTATTTTTCAACAGTGCGCGTAACGATCGACCGCGAGAACGCCGACACCGACGACGACGGCAACCGCATCGCCCCGGTGAGGGTCACCGTTCAGGAGCGACCAGCCCATCGCTTTGGCTTTGGCGCCGGCGCAAGCACCAACACCGGCGCACGGCTCGAAGCCACTTACCACACCCCCGACCTGTTCAACCAGTCCTGGCTGCTCGACGGAGGCCTGCGCATCGAGCAGAAAAAGCAGACCGCCTATGCCGACGTTTTCCTGCCGCCGGACGAAAAGAACAGGCGACACGGATTCGGCACGCTGCTCGAGACCTCGGACATCGAGGGGCTGAAGACGCGCCGCCACGCCATCGGCGTGCAAACCATCCAGCCGCGCGGCAGAGTCGAACAGCGCCTGTCACTGAACTGGCAGGAGGAGCAACGCGACCCCGACGGCGCGGAAAAGAGCACCAACCAGGCACTTGTGCCCGACGCCACGTGGACCTGGCGCAACGTCGACGACCCGCTCGATCCACACCGCGGGACCGTACTGCAGGCAAGCATCGGCGGCGCCGCAAAGGCACTGCTCTCCGACCAGGACTTCCTCCGTCTGCATGGCCGCTGGCTGCAGTACCTGCCACTCGGGCAACGCGACACGCTAGCGCTGCGCGTCGAACTCGGCGCAACCCTGGCCGACTCCCGGCAGGGCATTCCGCAGGACTACCTGTTCCGCACCGGCGGCGCCGGCTCCGTGCGCGGCTACGCGTACCAGAGTCTCGGCGTCACGGAAGGTTCGGCCACGGTCGGCGGTCGCTATCTCGGCGTCGCCAGCATTGAGGCAACGCACTGGCTCACTCCCGAATGGGGGGCCGCCGCATTCATCGACGCCGGCGACGCAGCCGACAAGGTCGGGGACCTGAACATCGCCGTCGGCTACGGCTTGGGCGTACGCTGGCGCAGCCCGGCAGGCCCGATCGGTGCCGACCTGGCCTATGGCCAGCGCACCGGCGAACTGCACATCCACTTCGCGCTGGCGATTCCGTTCTAGCCATGACTGCCCGCCGCCTGCTCGCCGCCTTCGCACGGGAGCGGCCTGGCTATTGACGACGGAAAGCGGCCTGCGCGCTTCCGTACGACTGGCCGGCGCGATCGCTGGCGAGACATTGCACATCGAGGCCCCACAAGGCCGCCTGCTCGGCCCACTGAAAATCGGGGAGGTACGCTGGAACGATCCGAACCTGCAACTCTCCGCCTCCAGCGTCGAACTCGACTGGTCGCCAACCGCACTCCTTTCCCGCCGCCTGCAAGTTAGCGGTCTGCGTATTGAAACGCTGAGCATCAACCAGGGGCGATCGACCGACCCCGCCGCACTGCCTGACGACCTTACGATGCCGCTGACGATTGACGTCAAGCAAGTCACCGTAGCGACACTGTTCTTGAACGACAGTATCAGCGCCTCCAGCATTTCCGCCCGCTTGAATAGCGAT
>QKII01000447.1 GCA_003249625.1 Propionivibrio sp.
GATCGAGATTGCTGCGATCGCCGTGATCATCAGATTGGGATAAGTGAGGATTGCGCCGCCTTCCGCGACGTCGCCGAAAATAAAGGCGCCATCGAACACCGGCGGGACACCGCGCTGCTTCTCACCAAACAGCGTCAGTGCCAGATTTTCGAGCAACAATGCCGTGCCGACGGCCATCAGCATCGAGTTCTCCTCGCGCGTTGCATCGGCGAGGACCGGCTGGAAGAAAAAGCGGTTGAAAGCGCATCCGATCAGCGCCAGTACCACCGCGGCCATAATCAGCGCCACCCAGAAAGGCAGTGCAAATTCTCCGTAAAGGTAATAAACGACGAAGGCGCCGACCATGTACATCTGGCCGTGGGCGAAATTCACGACGCGCATGATGCTGAACACCATTGTCAGGCCAAGCGCAATGAGCGCGTAGACCGTCCCGAGAACCAAACCGTTAATCAGAACCTGAAGCATATGGAGCGCCTATCGTTCATGTGTATTCATATCGTTTTGTCTGCCGGGGCGCGGACTGGTCGATAACCGATCCTCGCCCCGAGATCGCGACTAGTTCTTGATCGTTCCGACAAACAGTGTCTTGAAGTCGCCATTCATGAATTCATTGACGACCAGCGGTACGCCAACCTGGCTACGGCGTCCGAAGTCCGCCTTGCCCGTGAATTCAAGCTTGGTGGTCCCGCCCTTGACGAAGGGGTTGGTCATCGAGAAGGTCTCCATTTCCTTCTTGAAGACTTCGACGTCGCTCAATGCGGCAGGATTCTTCTTCAGAACGGCAAGAATCAGTTCAAGCGCATATGCCTTCGTACCGGCTTCGTCGTTCCATTCGCCAACGCGTTTTTTGTACGCTTCGACGAATTCCTTCATGTAGTCGGACTGGATTTCGGGGGTCGAAGCGCCACCAACGCTCATGAAGCCGTTGGCCTTGTTGCCGGCCACCTGTGCGAGGATCTTCGAGTCCTGGCCGGTCTCGGTCGAAAGCGTGCCCTTGAAGCCGAGATCGCGGGCTGCCTTGTTCAGCAACGGGGCATCCGCCGGGGCTACGCCCGACAGAACGATGTGGTCAGGCTTGGTCTTGATGATCTTGGTCATGACCGGCATGAAGTCCTTCGTGCCCGGTTCATAGCTGTCGGATTCGGCGACGACATTCAGCCCCAGCTTCTTCGCGGCGGCAACGCCTTCCAACTGCTGGTTCTTTGCATCGGACTCGTTACGCGCGACGAAGGCGATGGATTTCACGCCCTTCTTCGTCTTCAGGTAGTCGTACATGATAGGGCCGACCTGGTAACTTGCCACCATGCCGAGTACCGAGGCGTTGGCCGGCGCGGTATAGAGTTCCTTGGCGAAGGCGTACGGGAAATTCATTGCCTTGGCACGCTCCATCGCGGGTTTCACAGCCAGCGCTGTCGTGTCGATGTTCGGACCGATGATGTACTTGATGCCTTCGCTGGTCAGCTTCTCTGCATTCGTGACGGAAATCTTGGGATCGTTCTTGTCATCCAGCGCGGTGATTTCGATCTTGTACTTCTTGCCACCGATTTCGACACCGCCCTTGGCGTTATACATATCCGCCGTGGTTTCCGCGCAGTACTTGTTGACCAGGCCCCACGAAGCGGCTTCGCCGGACATGACGCCGTTGACGCCAATCTTCAATACTTCCTGTGCATGAGCCGGTAGCGCAACAAATGCCAACGGCGCGGCTATGGCCACAAGAGTGCGGCGCAGGTTCAATCGATATTTCATGACAAGCCCTTTCTAGGTGAGTGAGTGCCAATGGATTTCACAATGAAATGTTTCCCAGCACGAAAGGGTTAGCACGTATCGTGCCAAATATGATGACTATCGAAAATACGCTTGCTATACAAACAAAATAACCTATTGCATGCATTTTGCTGACAAAATTGATGTCAATTTATCGGGCTTAATACAGGCATTTCGAAAAGTTTTCTCACCACCTTGGGGCGCTGGTTGTCCCGGCAGGCACCAATGTGGTTATCCAATCGTTTTTAAGGAGCAGGTATGCGCATCAAGGTGATCAATCCAAATACAACTCGTTCGATGACCGATCTGATCGGCGCAGCCGCGCGCGGCGTGGCCGGTCCGGATGTCGTGATCGAGGCGGTCAGCCCGCAACACGGCCCGGTTTCCATCGAAGGGCATTACGACGAGGCGATGGCTTGCATTGGCCTCCTGGAGGAAGTTCGTAAGGGCGAACAGGATGGGGTGGACGCCTACGTCGTCGCCTGCTTTGGCGATCCCGGACTGGAGGCGGCGCGCGAGATTGCGCGTGGCCCGGTCCTCGGCGTGGCTGAAGCCGCGATGCGCGCGGCAAGCTTTGTGGCAACCGGTTTTTCCGTGGTCACCACGCTGGCTCGTACCGTCGTGATTGCCGAGCACCTTGTCGATCGTTATGGCGTTCGCGGGCATTGCAAGGCTGTTCGCGCGACGGAACTCTCCGTACTCAGCCTGGAAGACCCGGAAAGCGAGGCCTACTGCAAGATTCGTGACGAATGCCTTCGAGCGCTCGAAGAAGATGGTTGCGGCGCGCTTGTGCTTGGCTGTGCCGGCATGGCCGACCTGTGCGAGCGTTTAACAGCCGAACTGGGTGTGCCGGTAATCGATGGCGTCACGGCCGCGGTCGCGATGGCAGAGGCGCTTGTCCGGATGGGGGCGAAGACCAGCAAGCGAGGCGACTATGCCTATCCGCTGCACAAGCCGTATGCTGGAATGCTGGCGCCTTTCGCGCCGCGTAGCTGATAGGCAGGCGGATGATGGCTGCCTTGGTTGGCGACCCTCGTGGAGCTTTTTGCTTGTGATACTAAGGAACCCGCCGGGGTGAATCGGTTGCACGCCGGGGGGCGATCAGGGCGTTCAATTTGTGCCAGAGATGTACGGCAAGCAGGTCGTTGGGGAGGCGCAGGTACATCTCGCGCAGCATCAGGAGCGCATCGGCGGATTGTTGCCCCGAGGGCCTGGTTTGCGGGTGGCGTGTGGTTGCTGCACGGGAGAGCAACCATGTAACCGGATCGATGCTGGCGGTGCGGCCGATGGGCTCGGGGAAGGGCGTGCCGAACAGCGAGCGGGCGAGATGTGCGGCTCGATTGAGGA
>QKII01000366.1 GCA_003249625.1 Propionivibrio sp.
ATAGTGCCGTGCCCGGTCAGCTCCCTTTTTGTTCTCAGTCGACTTTCTCGTAGCCGTTTTGCGCCATGAAACGCTTGAGATCGACTGAGCCGAGGCGGCGGGAGGCGCCTTCCATGTGTTCGCGCGCGGCGGTGCGAGCAGCTTGTTCGTCCTGCCGGGAAATCGCGTCGACGATGCGTTGATGCTCTTCCTTTACCTGCTGGGAGAGGGCGGCCCGGGTCGCTTCGTAGCTGCGGGTTATCAGCGTCGCCTTGGTCAGAAAATTGAACAGGAATTCGATCAGGGCGAGAAAGTGGGGGTTGCCCGTTGCCTCCGCAATGCTGCGGTGAAAAACGATATCCGCATCGACCCCGTTTTCCCCCGATTGTTCGTCGAGTTCGATCTGCTTCAGTGCCCGCTTGATTGCTGCCATTTGCTCCCGCGTGCGACGTTTGGCCGCGAGGGCAGCGATTTCTCCTTCCAGCGACATTCTCAGTTCGACGACCTGCAACACCGACTGGATCGAGTCCATGATGCTCGGGTTGATACGGAACGGGGCGTGCATGTTGCGGTCGCGGACAAATACGCCGCTGCCCTGACGCGATTCGACCAGTCCTTCCGACTTCAGGCGTGAAACGGCCTCGCGGATGACCGTGCGGCTGACGCCGAACCGGCCGGCCATCTTCAGTTCCGACGGCAAGCGTGCGCCCGGCGGGAAATCCTCGCCATTGATCAACTGCGTAAGAGCGTCGAAGACACGGTCGGTGAGCGTGCCTGTCGCCGTGATCCTTTCGACCCTGAATTCTGGTGTAGATGCCATTGGTTTGACCCCGGTAATTTTTTATTTACGGATGTTGTAATTGATCCGTTTCTATGTTTTACTAAATGAAAGTTATCATATGTAATCTTGTATGACAACTTTTCAAAGGCCGCTCCACTGAACGATGGGGCGCCCAAAAAAGAAATTCTCAAGGCTGTTCATCGCTGGTTTTAGTGATTTGGGCGATGTTGTCTGAAGAGCTGGGGCTGGCATTTTTAGAGAGGGAAGACAGATGAAAGCAACGAAGATCGTGGCAGGGCTGCTGGTGGGGTTTGGTTTGGTGGTGTCGGCGCAGGCGCAGACGGTGTTCAAGATTGGCTGGACGAACACCATTGACTCGCACTACGGGGTGGGCGTGACGACGTTTGGCGACGAGATTGCCAAGCGCACGAACGGGCGCTACAAGCTGCAATACTTCCCGTCGGGGGCATTGGGTGGCGAGCGCGAAATGCTCGAAGCCGTGCAGCTCGGCACGCAAGACATGATCATCACCTCCACCGGTCCGGTCGGCAACTTCGTTCCCGAGACGCGGATCGTGGACATTCCCTACCTGTTCCGTGACTACGAGCACGCCCGCAAGGTGCTCGACGGCCCGATCGGGCAGGACATCCTCACCAAGTTCCCGGCCAAGGGGCTGGTCGCCATCAGCTGGATGGAAAACGGCTTCCGCCACATCACCAACAGCAAGCGGCCGGTCAAGACCCCCGAGGATGTCAAGGGCCTGAAGATCCGCACCATGGAAAACAAGGTGCACATGGAAGCCTTCAAGGCCATGGGTGCGCTGCCGACCCCGATGAACATGAACGAAGTGTTCACCGCCCTGCAGACCGGCACGGTAGACGGCCAGGAAAACCCCATCCCGGTGATTCTCGCCAACAAGCTCTACACCGTGCAGAAATACGTCACGCTTGACTCGCACGTGTATTCCCCGGCGCTGCTGATCATCAACAAGGGCCTGTGGGACAAGATCAGCGACGCCGACAAGGCCGCCTTCCAGGAAGCCGCCAAGATCGCCCTGGCCGCCAACCGCAAGAAGGTCAATGACGACGAAGCCAACGGGATTGAAATCATGACCAAGGCCGGCACCGAAGTCATCACCAAGGTCGACAACGCCGCCTTCCAGAAGGCGGTCGCGTCCGCCTACACCAACAGCTACAACAAGGAATTCGGCGAAGCCAACATCAAGAAGATCATGGACGTCAAATAAGCGACGTACCGGATCCGCTGCACCCCTTCCGTTGAAACACGCACCCGTGACCCGACCCGGTCACGGGTGATCTGACGGCGGAAGGCAAAACAACAAGTCTCCCAACGCAGAAACAGCCGGGCCGTCCCTGAAGGGGGCGACCCTGGCCGGAGCTCACCCATGAAAACCTGCTTCCTCGCCATCGAACGGCGGCTCACCGCCGTCATCGTCGTCCTGGCCTGCCTCCTGCTCGGACTCGCCTCCGCGCTCGGCATGTACCAGGTCCTCATCCGCTTCATCTTCGGCACCCCCTCCACCTGGAGCGAGATCGCCATCCGCCTCGTCATCATCTGGATGGTCATGTTCGGCGTCGTCGTCGCCTTCCGCGAAGGCGCCCAGGTCTGCGTCGACCTCATGTACCGCCTCAGCGGCCGCTTCCGCCGTCCGCTGCACCTCCTGATCACCGTCGTCTCCGTGCTCTTCCTCGCGGTGCTCGTCTGGTACGGCATCGACATCGCCTGGCGCACCCGCTTCCAGGAAATCGGCGGCATGGAATTCCTGCCGATGAGCGTCGGCTACGCCGCCCTCCCGGTCGGCGCCTTCTTCGCCATCATCGCCGCCATCGCCAACTTCCTCGATCCGCGCCACGCCGACCTCGAAACCCAGCAATAAGCCGACGACAAAACCAACAACCGTCCGCTGTCACCACCGCACGCACAAGGAACTCCCATGACCGCCGCCATGTTCGTCTCGATGATCATCTTCTTCGCGTTCAGCGTCCCGATCGCCATCTCGATCGGTTTCGCCAGCGTGACGGGGATTCATCTCTTCACCAGCATCCCGATGCTGATCGTTCCCAAGGAAATCTTCTCCGCCATCGACAAGTTCGCCCTGGGCGCCATACCCTTCTTCATCCTGGCCGGCAACCTGATGGAAGTCGGCGGCATCTCCAACCGCCTCGTCAACTTCGCCAAATCGATCGTCGGCGGACTGCAGGGCGGGCTGGCCATCACCTGCGTCATGACCTGCATGATCTTCGCCGCGGTGTCCGGCTCCAGCGTGGCGACCACCTTCGCCATCGGCGCCATCCTCATTCCGGCGCTCGTCAAGCACGGCTACCCGGTC
>QKII01000343.1 GCA_003249625.1 Propionivibrio sp.
AATTCCAATGCCTGAAAACAAACCCCTTATCTTTCAGTGCCATACAAAACGACAGGAGGCTACAATCCGCTCCGGTTTGGTGCAAAGTGCACAAAATGACCCGAATGCGACACTACAAAACGGTGTCACATCGTTTCAACTGCCGCGTCATGGACCTACAATCGCCTCTTTGCAAATCCTATAAACATTCAGAACAACGAGCACGATCGACACGAATGAACGAAGAGCGTAACGAAACCTCAACATCCGTTGCAGACCCCCGGCGAAACGAGGCCTTATCGATAAGCGGCCAGGTGTACCGCCAGCTACGGAACGCCATCATCCGCGGTGAAATTGCACCGGGCGTCGCGCTCTCCGAGTCCGAGATAGCCCGTCAGTACAAGACGAGCCGCCAACCTGTACGCGAGGCCTTTATCAAGCTTGCAGAGGAGCGATTGGTGAGCATTCAGCCGCAGCGCGGCACCTTCGTTGTCAAGATATCAGTCGCCGACGTGCTCGACGCGCGTTTCGTCCGCGAAGCGATCGAAATCGCCGTAACCCGCGAGGCTGCGACATCCGCGCCGCTTGCAGCGATCAAGGAATTAAGGGAACTGGTCGACCGACAGAGCCTGCTGGAGTATGGACACAACGACGAATTCCTTGTGCTCGATGAGGAATTTCACCGCACTATCGCCCTGTCCGTGGGGCGCGCCCATGCCTGGAGGGTCATTGAAGGCATCAAGGCGCAAATGGACCGTATTCGTTACATCAGCCTCGACGCGGCCACGCCTATCACGCTGATCATCGAGCAGCACAAACGGATAGTAGACGGCATCGAGGCAGGTGATCCCACAATCGCCGCAGCGGCAATGCGCAGCCACCTGCGCGAGATCACCCTGTCCCTCCCCGACATCGCCGGGCGTTTCCCGGATATGTTCGAGACGGACTAATCACGCAACCTGGGGTTACGCGGCGGATCGTCCGGCAAGCGTCAGAACCTCGGCCCAGACACCGTCATCGACGACAATACCATTTGCCCGGTGTTCGCCCCGGATGCGCAAGGTCGATTGCCCCGGATACAGCACTTCCTTGCTGCTCTCAGCGGGAATCGACGAATTGACGTAGTCGGCGACGCTGTCCGCCACCTTGTCCGTGAATTCCTCGCCACCGAGCTGACGCGGATCGAAGACGATGAACACCTGGGAACACCCGGTGCAACTGCCTTTCCCGACCTCATCGATCTGGTTGGTCGGCAATCCCTCGGAAAGAACTGCCGCCAGAGTATCCAGAAGAATGGCGAAGCCCGAGCCCTTCCAGTACCCCATAGGCAGAATGCGCATCGACTGCTCGATCGGCCCCGGCTCGGACGTCAGGTTGCCATCCTTGTCGAACCCTCCGGGATAAGGCAGCGAGGCCCCTTTGAGCCTCGTCACCTGCAGCTTGCCATAGGAATATTGCGACATCGCCATATCCAGGACGACATGCCCCTTCTTGCGCGGCACGGCCATCACGAACGGATTGTTCCCGAGGCGGGTATTCTTGCCACCCCAAGCGGGCATGCAGGACTCCGTGTTCGTCCAACTGATCGCCACGAAACCCTTGTCGGCCGCGAGCCAGCCGTAGCTACCACCACGCATCCAATGCGTCGTATTGCGCAGCGTCACGATACCGACGCCTTGTTGCGCAGCAATGGCCATCGCCCGCTCGGTGGCGAACAGTGCATTGAGGATCCCCGGACCGGTATGCCCGTCATAGATTTCGATGACACCGAGTTCTTTGGCAATCGTCGGCCTGGCTTTGGCATCCACCCACCCACGGTTGAGATAGTCAACGAAACGAGGCACACGGTTCAGCCCGTGCGAGTAAACTCCATCACAACTCGACTCGGTATGAATCCGCGCGCAGGTACGGGCATCCGCCTCATCCATCCCGGCCCGGACAAACGCCTCGGTGACCACCTCGTACACCGTATCAAAAGGAATGCGTGCCATCAGTCTTCTCCAGAATAAACGCTTAAACGTACCCGATTACCAGCTCCACAGCGTCCCGTCTTCGAGACGCGCGACCGGCAGATAGGCCGGCTCGTAGGGGTACTTGGCCGCCAGCTTCTCGTCAATCTCCACACCCAGGCCGGGCTTGTCGCCCGGATGCATGAAGCCGTCATCGAAACTCCACGCACACTGGAAGACTTCCATCGTCTGCTCGTGATAGCCCATGTACTCCTGCATTCCGAAATTCGGCACCCACAAATCGAAGTTCAACGCGGCACCCATGCATACCGGCGAGAGATCCGACGGCCCGTGGCTACCCGTACGCACCTGGTACAACGCAGCGAGATCGGCAATGCGACGCAGGTGAGTGATCCCACCGGAATGCGTCAGGGTCATGCGGATGTAATCGATCAGTTGCTCCTCGATCAACTGCTTGCAATCCCAAATCGAGTTGAACACTTCACCAACGGCAATCGGCGTCACGGTGTGCTGGCGGATCAGCCGGAAGGCCTCCTGGTTTTCCGCGGGCGTTGGATCCTCCATCCAGAACAGGCGATAGTCTTCGATGGACTTGCCTAGACGGCCGGCCTCGATCGGCGTCAGGCGATGGTGCACGTCGTGCAGGAGATGAATGTCGAAGCCGAACTTTTCCCGGACCGCGTCGAAGAGCTTGGGTACGTAGTCGAGATATTTTTCCGTCGACCAAGACTGCTCTTCCGGCCATCCCTTGGTTGCCGGTTCGTACGCCCCGCCCTTGGAAACGCCATAGACTGATTTCATTCCCGGAATGCCGCATTGCGCGCGAATCGCCTTGAACCCCTTTTCCTTGTATTTGGCAAAGGCGTCGAGTGTTTCCGGAATATCTCGTCCGGTGGCGTGGCTGTACACCATCACATGTTCACGCGAGGCGCCGCCAAGCAGTTGGTAGACCGGCAGTCCGGCCACCTTCCCCTTGATGTCCCACAGAGCCATATCGACGGCCGCGATGGCGGACATCGTTACCGGTCCGCGCCGCCAATAGGCGCCTTTATAAAGGTATTGCCAGACATCCTCGATCTTGTGCGGATCGCGTCCGATCAGCAACGGACAAACATGATCCTTGAGATAGGAGGCGACGGACAATTCGCGGCCG
>QKII01000087.1 GCA_003249625.1 Propionivibrio sp.
GGCAGCGTGGTAATCAAATCGGTCGAGGCGATAACCTTTCCGATCCCGAGAAAGCCAGCCAGTGTCAACAAGACGCGTCGTTCGACGTGCTGCGCATTCAGCGCCGACTGGATCAGCGCATTGACGCCGTGGATACCACCGTAGCTGACCGCGACGTGCGCCTCCCGCTGATAGTCGTCGAGCGTCAGCGCCCCTTTAACGCGTGGATGGTCCATGCTTGCCAGACAAATGAAATCCTGCTTGATCAGCGCCTGCTGGTAGAAGCCGGTATCCATGCCGGGAACAAAGCCGCCATAGGCCAGATCGGCATCCCCGCTTTCGAGCATCTGCGCCGTATGCTCATTGATTGGCAGCGTCTCCACCTGGACGTTCGGCGCAATGCCGCGGATACATTGCAACAGCCGGGGAATCATCGTGATGTGCGCCGAGTCCGGCGCGCACATGCGGAAGACCCGCATCGAAGTCGCCGGATCAAAACGCGGAACGTCGCCGCTGAGTTGGCGCATGGCTTCAAGGATCGCCCGTGCCTTTTCGACGATCTGGTCGGCGCGCGGCGTCGGGATCATTTCCTTCGCCGTGCGGATGAACAGCGGATCACCGACCTTGTCACGGATCTGCTTCAGCCAAGTGCTGATCGTCGGTTGCGTCTGGCCCAGTCGCTCAGCCGTCTTGGTCACGCTACGTGTGGAATGCAGCACGTCCAGCAACTGCAATTGTTTGACCTCGAAATACGCACCGGAGTCGCCGTGTTCGTCCATTCGCCCCTCGCCTCACTATTTTTTCTGACAATATACAGAAACAAATTCATCAACTATTTTAAATAAAGATTACGCCCTAACGACAAAAGAGTGAAATAGCAGCGGAATCAGCCGGTAGACCATTCGCCACAAAAATAGTGTTTATCCAATTCATCGGATTTACAGATTAACTTCCAGGCTCCTATAGTCACCGTCCTGGCCATGTCAAGGACACAGCTGCCGGGTTCAGCTCTGGGAGACAATGATGATCAGCGGAAAAACAGCCCTTTTGCCTTTGTTCGGCTATCCGACCGAAGCGTTCAAGGCGCCTCTCATCTACAACCCCTGGTTTGAAAGTAAAGGCATCGACGCAGTCGTCGTGCCTCTCGGCGTCAAACCCGACGATTACGCCACGGTCTTCCGTGCCGCGTTCATGACGACCAACACTCCCGGCGCTCTGGTCACCATGCCACACAAGATCGCCACGGTCGCTCTTCTCGATGGGATGTCGACGGCAGTACGGATCGCCGGATCATGCAATGCCGTAGTCAAACGTGACGACGGCTCGCTTTGGGGCGACATGTTCGACGGCGTTGGTTTTTGCCGCGGACTCGCACGCAAGGGATTCAACTTCGTCGGCACCCACTGCCTGGTCGTCGGGGCGGGGGGTGTCGGTGCGGCCATCGCCGCAGCACTCGCCGCCGAGGGCGTATCCGCCATAACACTCAGCGACGTCAATACCAGCTCGGCTGCCAGCCTTGCGCAGCGGCTCACACACTTTTACCCGCGCCTGGACGCACGGCCTGGAAGCAACGATGCAGCCGGCTACGACCTCGTTGTCAACGCCACGCCGCTCGGACGGTCCGGCGACCCTCTACCGATGGACGTATCCCGTCTATCGCCGGAAACATTCGTCGGCGAAGTGGTGATGAAGACGGAAATGACACCGCTGCTACAGGCTGCTCAAGCGCTTGGCTGCCGTTATCAGGTCGGATCCGACATGCTGTTCGAAATGATTCCGGCCTATCTGGAGTTCTTCGGCTACGGCACGGCAACACCGGACGAATTGCGCGCCATCGCCAGAATCAGCTACTGACTCGACGCCGAAACGATCCACCGGGGAGGAAGAGGATTGACCTCCCCGGCGTCTCGCTGCTTCCGGCACTTGCGTGCCCGTGCTTCAAATCGCCACAAAACCGGAATGTTCAGACGGTAGCCACCACGCTACCGTGCCTCGCCGCCTCGGCTACGGCTTCGGTGACACGCAGGTTCTGCAAGCCGTCGCGCGCTGAAACCAGCGGTTCCGCTTCGCCACGAACGACCGCGGCAAAGTGCTTGATCTGCTCGGCCAGCGGATCCTCGCGCTCGACAGATAACGTTTCGCAGACGAACGGCTTGTACCAGGAGCGGTCGTTGTCTTCTTTGTAATATTTGAGACGCATCGTCGGCACGGCCAGCGAGCCGCGGTTGCCGATGATCGTGTAGCAATCCTCGTCCGGATAGGTGGGGTACTGTTTGTTCTCCTGCGAGGTCTGTTCCCAACTCTTAGGGCTGCCAGCCGCATCGGAAAGCAGGAAACTGCCCAGCGCGCCGTTAGCGAAGCGAAAATTGATCGCGGCGGTATCTTCGACTTCAAAACCGCGCGTTGCATTGGAAGTAAAGGCCTGGACAGCGACAATCTCGCCGAGCATCGCGCGCAGGTTGCCGACCTCGTGGATCAAATTGAGCAGGATCGGGCCTCCGCCAGGCGCACGCCGCCAGGCATTCGGTCCGTCGTAATAACCGTCGCTGTCCGGTTTGTAGAACACCGCACTGCCGATGACGCCGACGATCTGACCAAGAACGCCCGATCGCACGACCTCCACTGCCTTGTGCAGGATCGGACTGTGTCGACGATGGTGGCCGACCAATACCTTGACGCCCGCCGCCTCGGCCGCCTCGCACACGCGAAGCCCCTCAGCCACCGTGTGCGCCACCGGTTTTTCGATGAACACCGGCAAACCGGCACGGATACAGGCAAGCGCCTGCTCGGCATGCAGCTGATTCGGTGTCGCCAGGATCACGCCATCGGGCTTATCCCGGGACAGCATCTCGTCAAGCGACGCATAAACCGGCACATCGGCGGTCACGGCCAACCCGGCATTGGCGCCGAGCCCGGCAATCTTCCTGGGCGGATGCGGATCGACGATGGAAACCAGTTCACAGCCCGGGTTCTTCTGGATTTCCTCGATATGGCGATAGCCGATCAAGCCGGCCCCCGCCACCGAGAGACGAACTTTTCTCACAACAAACTCCTGGAGTTGAATTTGGACGCCGACTGCGCTGGCGGACGGACCCGGGCTCCATCCGCCAGTGACAG
>QKII01000076.1 GCA_003249625.1 Propionivibrio sp.
CTATATGGGCTTGACCGGTAACAGATAACCCGGTTTCAGAGAGGAATACAGCAGTGGGCATCGAAGTCGAACTCAAGTTGCGCATCGCGCCGGGACAGGCCCGTCGCCTGTCAGGGCATCCGGCGCTGGCGGATATCACTCCGCAGAAATACCGCCTCCTCAATACCTACTACGACACCCCGGACTTTGATCTGCGCAAGCGGCGTATCGCGTTGCGGATCAGGCGCAAAGGGCGGGCGGTCTGGCTGATGACGGTCAAGGTAGACGATGCCGGCGCCGGCGGGCTGGCCCGGCGCCTGGAATGGGAAGTGCCGACACAACCTGGTGTGTTCGACTTCAGCGTGGTGACGGACGGGGCGCTGCGCGAGTTCCTGAATGCGCAGCTTCCATTCCTGCGTCCTGCGTTTTCAACCGACTTTGGGCGCACGACCTGGACGCTTCACCGCGGTGATGCGTGCATCGAAATGGCGCTTGACCGCGGCAAGATCACCGCAACTGCAGCAGACGAGACCGCCGCGGCCGCGAGTGAGCCGATCTGCGAAGTAGAACTCGAACTACTGGAGGGTACGTCGTCTGACGCGCTGTTCGATTTGGCTATCGAACTCGCTTGCGATCTTCACCTGCATCCAATGGTCATTAGCAAGGCCGAGCGGGGCTACAACCTGTCTGATCCTTCCCTGGTAAGGCCGGTGAAAGGATTTTTGTCCCCCGTTTCCATAAAAATGTCGCCCGTCGACGCGTTCCGTGCGATTGCCCTGAACTGCCTCGGGCAATTACAGCGCAACGAAGCCGGCGCCGTTCGCGGATGCGATCCCGAGTACGTTCATCAAGCCCGAGTGGCAATCCGCCGCCTGCGTTCCGCCTTCCGTCTCTTTGCTCCTGTTCTCAGCCCGGACTTCGTTGCAGTCTATTCGCCGCGTTGGCGAGCGGTGGCAACGGCGCTGGGCAGCGCCCGTGACTGGGACGTTTTTCTGAGCGAAACCATGCCGCCATTGGAAGAAGCGTTTCCAGCGCATCCCGGGTTGGCGCAATTGCGCTGTTACGCGGAAGCTGCGCGGGGCAGGGCACAGTCAGTTGTGCGGGCAACACTGACTCAGGAAGAGTACAGCCGGCTATTGCTGGCCTTTGGCGCGGCACTCTTACGAATCGAACCGCCCACAATTGGGGCCGGGAACGACACGCGACACAAAAAGCTGATCAAGTTCGCCCACCAGCGCCTGCAGAAGCGAGCGGCAACCGTTGAAAAGCTGATGAACGGAAAGGTGAAGATAGACGCCGAAGATCGCCATAGGCTGCGCATTGCATTCAAGAAGTTGCGTTACGCCATCGATTTTTTTGCACCGCTCCTGCCGAAAAAGTCATTTTCTGCCTATCAAGCGTCGCTAACGACGATCCAAACTCTGCTTGGCACGCTTAACGATCAGGCAACCGCTTTGCGCCTGATCAGCGAAGCTCAGCACGATGGGGGGGCGAATCTCCTGGCACAGGGCTGGATCGAAGGCCGTAACGAACTCTTGGCCAAAAACCTGGAGGCGGAGTTTGGCAAGATTCGCGCAAGAAAGCTTCCCAAGCGTAAAAAATGATTTTCCGACGCTAGCTCAGTAAACAGTCGGCACGTACAACTCAGGTGGAACCGGGTGGCGTAGGTAGTCAGGGTTGTGAACCCGCTCCGGCAACGTTACCGGCTCGCGCTCGTATTCGTCGTAGGGCACTTGGCTCAGCAGGTGAGTGATGCAGTTCAGACGCGCGCGCTTCTTGTCGTCGGCTTCAACGATCCACCAGGGCGCTTCGGGAATGTGCGTGCGCTCCAGCATTGTTTCCTTGACCTTGGTGTATTGCTCCCAACGCCGACGTGACTCCATGTCCATCGGGCTGAGTTTCCACTGCTTGAGCGGGTCGTGGATACGCATGGTGAAGCGGAAGTGTTGCTCGTTGTCGGAAATTGAGAACCAGTACTTGATGAGGATGATCCCTGAGCGGATCAGCATCTTTTCAAATTCCGGCACCGAGCGGAAGAATTCCTCGTATTCGTCCTCGGTACAAAAGCCCATAACCTTCTCGACGCCAGCGCGGTTGTACCAGCTACGGTCAAACAGGACCATTTCGCCAGCAGCCGGAAGGTGGGCCACGTAGCGCTGGAAATACCACTGTGTCTTTTCCCGCTCACTTGGCGCGGTGAGCGCAGCGACGCGGCATACCCGGGGATTGAGACGCTGGGTGATGCGCTTGATGACCCCCCCTTTGCCAGCGGCGTCGCGCCCCTCGAAAAGAACGACTACCTTCAGTTTTTTGTGCACAACCCAGTCCTGCAGCTTCACCAATTCACCCTGAAGGCGGAACAGTTCCTTGAAGTAAACACCGCGCTTGAGTTCGTTGCGTTCGTCCAAGGGTGATTCGGACGCCTCTCCGATTTCGGAGATGAGCGTGCTTAGACGCTCGTCGTCGAATTCCATCTCCAGCTCTTCATCGAACGAATCGAGCAGTTCCTTGTATATCCTTTCGCGCTGTCTTGCGTCGGAAATCTTTTGGCTTTCCTTGTTGCTCATGGCTGAACCGGGATATTGAGTAAGCGGGTTTTGAACGGCAAGCGTCCGGCATGTCTCCAGAACGCAAGAATCAGTGCCATGCTACGCAACGATTGTTAAATTTTTCTTACAACCAGATGACCGCAGGTTTCGAAAAGCGTGTCAGAGTACTGCTGGCAATGGGGCCGAATCTGAGTTAACCAGTCGAGAAATCTCAACTCCAATTGCAGCGTCCGAACCGATAATGCCCGGTAAGGATCTCATACCCTGGTGCAGTAGTGTTTTCAAAGCTGTGACGGTTTCAGGCGGTGCGTCACAGCGCTCACGCTTCGCATTCGCGTTATGTCTTTGCTAACCACCACCCGATCCGGGTGGGTCGGCAATAGCATTTCACTAGGACTTCAGCTGATTCAAGAGTTCAGTTTCGAGTCGGATACGACTGGAAGCTTCTCCAAGATCACCGTCCGTTATCAGGAACGTATCTTCGACTCGCTCGCCGAGCGTTACAATTTTGGCAGTATGCAGGTTGGCACCGTGGGTGGCGAGCACCTGAGCAACGGTGTAGAGCAAGCCCGGCCGATCTGCCGCGCTGACGGAGAGGACGAACTGCGCGCCTTTCTCATCATTCTCGATCGTGACCTGCGGCTGAATCGGGAAATGCTTGACCTGTCGAGATATTCGCCCTGACGCGGGGGCTTCAGGTGGGCCTTGGTGAATCAGCCGGTCCTTCAGTTCATGCTCGATGTAGTTGATCATGCTGCGATCGCTGTCTCGCCCGGTGACGTCAAGCATGATGAAGCTGTCCAAGGCGTAGCCGTGCTTCGTCGTGTGGATGCGTGCATCCAGAATGTTGTAGCCTGCCCGGCCGAAGAAACCGACCATGCGTGCGAACAAGTCGCGCTGGTCGCTTGTGTAGGCCATGACTTCGATGCCGTCGCCGTGCGGATTGATGCGTGCCTTCACGACGGGTTCCAGACTGTTGATGCGATAGTGCAGGGCGCGCGTATGCCAAGCGATTTCCTCGGCAGAATGGCGCAGGAAATAGGCGGTATCCAGCTGGTACCATAACTGCTCGTGCGCGGACTCGCGGATGCCGTGGTAAAGCATCAGGCGAATTGCTTCGGCTTTGCGTTCCTGGATGATCCCCTGTGCTGGCACTTGGCCGCCGGAGAGCAGAAGACGCCGTGTCTGGTTAAACAACCCCTCCAACAACTGGCCTTTCCACGAATTCCATACCTTCGGGCTGGTACCCCTGATGTCCGACACGGTTAGCAGGTAGAGAGCGGTAAGGTGACGCTCGTCTTTCGCTGTTTTTGCGAACGCGGCGACGACGTCTGGATCAGCGATGTCCTGCTTTTGGGCTACGTTGGACATTTCAAGGTGATTTTTGACCAGCCACGCGATCAGCTCGGAGTCCTCCTCCGACAATCCGTGTTCGCGGCAGAACTCTTCCGCGTCGACTGCGCCGAGTTCCGAATGGCCGCCCCCACGCCCTTTGGCAATATCGTGGAAGAGGGCCGCGATATACAGTAGCCAAGGGCGCTCGAATTCGCTGATCAACTGGCTACAGAACGGATACTCGTGAGTGAAGGCAGTATCGGAAAAGCGGCGCAGGTTGCGCAACACCTGCAGAATATGTTGATCGACCGTGTAAACGTGGAACAGGTCGTGTTGCATCTGCCCAACGATCGCACCGAATTTCGGTAAATAGCGGCCGAGAATGTCTAACTGGTTCATGCGCCGCAATTCGTGGAGGACGCCGCGCTGCTGCTTGAATATCTCGATGAACCGCTGCCTGTTCAACGGATTGTTGCGAAAGTCGTCGTCGATCAGTTTTCGCGCCCGCCACAGCGACCGGATTGTCCTCGCCGTGAGCCCCTTCAACTCGGAATGCTGCGCCATGATCAGGAATGTCTCCAGCATTGCTTCCGGGTGCTGGCTAAATACTCGCTCGTGGGTGACGTCGAGCAACTGGTGTGCATTCTGGAAACGCTCGTTGATCGGTTGCGGCTCCTGCTCAGGAGGTGGAAAGATCGCGGCACCCATGTTCTGCAACAGAATCGTGTTCAGCTGCATGATCGTTTTTGCTGTGCGGTAGTACTCCTGCATGAGCTGTTCGCTGGCACGCTTGGCGCGTGTGGCTTCGAAACCGAGTTGTTCCGCCAGTGCGGTTTGATAGTCGAAGAGCAAGCGATCTTCGCGTCGCCGAGCATGGAAGTGCAGGTGAATTCGCAATTGCTGCAGGAACCGTTCCCTGCGCTCGAGGCCTTGTTCCTCCTGATACGTAATGAATCCGTGGCGCTTGAGATCCTTCCAGCTATTGCCATAGCCGGTTGCCTGTGCGATCCATAGTATGGTTTGCAGGTCGCGCAACCCGCCCGGACTATCCTTGCAGTTCGGTTCGAGGCTGTAGGGAGATTCGTGATAGCGCCGGTAACGCTCTTCCTGCTCTATGCGCTTGGTGTGGTAGAACGCCTGTGGATCGAGATGGTTCTTGAACTCCGAGACCATCCTGGTGAACAAGGCGTAGTTGCCGACAATCAAGCGCGCTTCAACCAGCGCTGTCTGTACTGTCAGGTCGCCGTCCGCCTCCTTAAGACAGTCTTCAACCGTTCTGACGCTATGGCCAATTTCCAGGCCGACATCCCAGAACAGCCCGACCAGTTGCTCCAGTTGTTCCGCCAACACGGAGTCCGGATCCGCTGGCAACAGGATGAGCAGATCGATATCCGAATAGGGCCACAATTCACCCCGGCCATACCCGCCGACCGCCGCCAGAGCAAGGCTGTCGGAGAAATGGAGCTCCGTCCACAGATCACGTAATACCTCGTCAACGAGGTGACTGCGTTCGTAAAGCAGTCTGGCCGGATCGGGGTCTTGCTCATACTGCTCGCGCAACTCCTGCTGACCTTTCTGAATCCTCGACTTGTAGCGGGAAAGCAAATCTGATCGGGCTGCAGAATCGAGTTTCATAGGGTCATTTAATCCATTCAGGCGGCGGGCGCATCCCGTCGGAAACAGTGAGAATTTCGTAGCCCGCCTCGGTGACGAGAACGGTATGTTCCCATTGCGCCGAGAGGCTGTGATCCTTGGTGACGACCGTCCAACCGTCGGCAAGCGTGCGGATTGCGGCCTTGCCTGCATTGATCATCGGTTCGATCGTGAAAATCATGTTCGGGCGTAACGCGACACCGGTGCCCGGTTGTCCGTAGTGGACGACCTGCGGATCCTCATGAAAGCTGGCCCCAATCCCGTGTCCGCAAAACTCGCGCACTACCGAAAAGCCGGCTGCCTCGGCGTATTGCTGGATAGCGTAACCGATATCTCCCAGATGGGCGCCCGGGCGGACTTGCGCGATTCCCTTCCACATGCAATCGAACGTGATATCGCATAGCCTTTTCGCCTGGATCGATGCTTCGCCGACCAGGAACATCCGGCTGGTATCACCGTGGTAACCATTTTTGATCGTGGTGATGTCGATATTGACGATGTCACCATTTTTCAGTTGCCGCTCGCCGGGAATGCCGTGACAGATCTGATGGTTAACCGACGTGCAGGTCGATTTTGGATACGGCTTATAGCCCGAAGGCGCGTAGTTAAGCGGGGCTGGGATGCAGCCCTGGACATCAACCATGTAGTCGTGACAAAGCCTGTCCAGTTCTCCGGTAGTTACGCCAGGCTTAACGAAAGGCGCGATGTAGTCGAGCACTTCTGCAGCGAGTCGGCAGGCGACACGCATTTTTTCAATTTCTTCAGGAGTTTTCAGGATAATGCTCATGGTGGCGTGTTTGCCGGGCAAAAGGTGAAGAATAAATTAACGAACCACCTTAAGCAATTTTGCTGCCGGTTGAGTTAAGCGATGCCAATGCGGCAATCGAAACGAAAAGGTTATTTAAAAAGAAGCTGACCGGGATTGGCCCCGGTATATTCAGCGCGAATTTCGGGCATTTACTTGCAGTTCGATTCGATGAATGTGCGTGTTTTGGCGATCTCCTGATCGCGCTGTGCATCATCCATGAAATATCGCTCGCCCTTTTCGTCACGCAGCGCAACGCGCTCGCCGGATTCGAATAACTGGAGCTGCCGACGGGCATTATTGCAATTCTCTTGCTTGTCAGCGGCAGCAGCGTTTTCCTTACGGGTTTTTTCGGCCAGGTCCTGTGATTCTTTCTGCCTTTTCCGGAAGTCCATTTCGCGTTCGGCAAGCGATTTCTGTGCTGGTGCACTGGAAGAGGAGGGGCTGGCGCCGTAACTTTTTTGCGGTTGGACTACTCCAACAGGCGGCTTGTCGGAAATGACAGTTTTACCGTTTGCGTCCTTCCATTGGTAGATCTGTGCGTGTGCCGAAAAGGCAATGGCAGCAACGGCTGCTAGAAGTGCAATTCGTTTCATGGCGGTCCTGAGTCAAGGAGCATGCTGTATAATACGTTTTTGTGACACTGGATTATAGGTCATGCGTGTAATTCAAAAGGCTCTTACCTTTGACGACGTCCTGCTGGTTCCCGCTCATTCCACCGTTTTGCCTCGCGATGTCGGACTCCAAACACAGCTGACTCGCAACATTTTCCTCAATATGCCCCTCGTTTCGGCCGCCATGGACACGGTGACTGAAAGCCGGCTAGCGATTACATTGGCGCAGGAAGGCGGCATCGGGATCGTCCATAAAAACCTTTCGCCGAAAGCACAGGCCGCTGAGGTTTCCAAGGTCAAGCGTTTCGAATCCGGCATCCTGAAGGATCCGATTACGGTCCCACCGACAATGTCGGTACGCGATGTTGTGGAGCTTGCCAGACAGCACAAGATTTCTGGTTTCCCTGTTCTTGACGGTGCAGTGGTTGTTGGAATCGTAACCAACCGTGATTTGCGTTTCGAAACCAATCTCGATCAGCCCGTTCATAACATCATGACGCCGAGGGAGCGGTTGGTTACCGTCAAGGAAGGCGCGACCGTCGAGGAAGGAAAATCACTGATTCACAAGCACCGCCTGGAGCGAGTGCTTGTTGTCAACGACGCTTTCGAGTTGCGTGGGTTGATCACGGTCAAGGACATCATCAAAACCACCGAGCATCCGGCCGCGTGCAAGGATCCGCTGGGCCGGTTGCGTGTAGGTGCAGCCATTGGTGTCGGAGCGGGAACCGAAGAGCGTGCCGAGTTGCTCGCGGAGGCCGGTGTCGACGTGATCGTTGTCGATACAGCACACGGACATTCCCAAGGCGTTCTCGAACGTGTCCGCTGGGTCAAGAAAAACTTTCCCTCAATTGAGGTGATCGGCGGAAACATCGCAACAGCTGACGCAGCAAAGGCGCTCGTCGACCACGGGGCCGACGGAGTCAAGGTCGGGATCGGCCCGGGTTCGATCTGCACGACGCGGATTGTCGCGGGCGTTGGTGTTCCCCAGATCACCGCGATTCAGATGGTTTCGGACGCGTTGAAGGGAACCGGCATACCGTTGATTGCGGACGGCGGAATTCGCTATTCCGGCGATATTTGCAAGGCCATCGCAGCTGGCGGTCATTGTGTGATGCTCGGCGGGTTGTTTGCCGGTACCGAAGAGGCGCCCGGCGAAGTCGAATTGTTCCAGGGACGTTCCTACAAGTCCTATCGCGGCATGGGGTCGATCGGTGCAATGGCTGACGGCGCTGCCGACCGTTACTTTCAGGATGCCTCGGCCAATGTCGACAAGCTGGTCCCGGAAGGCATCGAAGGTCGCGTCCCCTACAAAGGCTCCGTTCTGGCTGTAATTCACCAGTTGATGGGCGGTTTGCGCTCTTCGATGGGTTATCTTGGTTGCGCGACGATCGCCGACATGCACGAGCGTGCGGCCTTTGTTGAGATTACGTCTGCCGGCGTGCGTGAATCACATGTCCACGACGTCCAGATCACCAAGGAAGCTCCTAACTACCACGTCGATTAATTGTTAATTCCCTCCGAAGGGCGGCTTGCGAGCCGCCCTTGTTTATTCAAGGCGCGAAAATGGCTCACCAGAAAATCCTCATACTCGATTTCGGTTCCCAAGTCACCCAACTGATCGCCAGACGGGTTCGCGAACAGCAGGTTTATTGCGAACTGCACCCCTACGATGTCAGCGAGGATTTCGTTCGCGAGTTCAAGCCGAACGGCATCATTCTCTCCGGCGGACCGAATTCGGTATACGAGGCCGAAGAGTGGCGTGCGCCGCAGATCGTTTTCGAGTTAGGCGTGCCGGTGCTCGGAATCTGCTATGGAATGCAGACGATGGCCCAGCAGCTTGGCGGAAAGGTCGAAAGCTCAGGAAAGCGTGAGTTTGGCTACGCTGAAATCAGGACGCAAGGGGATTCCGCGCTGTTTCACTCGATCGAGGATCGCGTTGCCGCGGATCGCAGCACCTACCTCGACGTCTGGATGAGCCATGGCGACAAGGTGACCGAGATGCCCGCAGGCTTCAAAGTCATCGCCGCCAACGATTCCTGTCCGATCGCCGCGATGGCTGACGAATCGCGAAAATTTTATGCCGTTCAGTTCCATCCGGAGGTCACACATACCCTTAAAGGTAAGGACATTTTTGCGCGTTTCGTCCACGAAATCTGCGGTTGCGGACACGACTGGAACATGCCTGATTACGTGGAGGAGGCGATCACCAAAGTGCGTCAGCAGGTTGGGGCGGAAGAAGTCATTCTCGGACTGTCCGGTGGGGTAGACTCGTCTGTCGTGGCCGCACTGCTGCACCGCGCCATCGGCAACCAACTCACCTGCGTTTTCGTCGACAATGGCTTGTTGCGCCTGAATGAAGCGGAGCAGGTCATGCAGACATTCGCGCGCAATCTTGGCGTGAAGGTCATCCATGTGGATGCTACCGCCCAGTTCATGGGCCACCTTTCCGGCGTTGTCGACCCGGAACAGAAACGCAGGATCATCGGGCGCGAGTTCGTCGAAGTGTTCCAGGCCGAGGCCGGGAAGCTTCCCAACGCGAAATGGTTGGCGCAAGGCACCATCTATCCGGACGTGATCGAATCAGCCGGATCGAAGACCAAGAAAGCGCACACCATCAAAAGTCATCACAACGTTGGCGGCCTGCCCGAGACGCTCAACCTGAAGCTGCTTGAACCGCTACGGGAACTCTTCAAGGATGAAGTCCGGGAACTCGGTATCGCATTGGGACTGCCGCACGAGATGGTCTATCGGCATCCTTTCCCCGGCCCCGGGCTGGGCGTGCGTATCCTTGGCGAAGTCAAAACGGAATACGCTGATTTGCTGCGCCGCGCCGACGCGATTTTCATCGATGAACTCCGCGCTGCCGACTGGTACGACAAGACCAGCCAAGCCTTCGCGGTCTTTCTACCGGTCAAGTCCGTCGGCGTGATGGGAGATGGACGTACCTATGAGTACGTCGTGGCTCTCCGTGCGGTTCAGACACAGGACTTCATGACTGCGCACTGGGCCGAGTTGCCGCATAGCCTGCTTGGCAAGGTGTCTAACAGGATTATTAATGAAGTGCGTGGAATCAATCGTGTGGTTTACGACATCTCGGGAAAACCGCCTGCAACGATCGAGTGGGAATGATCGGGCGATTAGCGGCCGCAAGCAGTGAAAAACACAAAACACCTCTTAAGCCCGCGTTAATGTGGGCTTTTTTTCGGCTATCTCAAGTTCCTGTGGAGTCACAGAACGTGAAATCACGTTTTTTTCTTTCAGTTCGCCAGTTGGCCTTGGTTCTGTTACTGCTGAGCAGTCCCCTATTGCTTGCCTCTGAACATGGTGGCGGGGGAGGCGGGCCGGCACCAATGCAATTTACGGTTAATGTAGGAAAAACCGTTGATGAGATGCGTTTTCTGATGGTCACCATCTTTCTCGAATATGCAACTCCCGAAGCCCAAACGCGTTTTAACGAATACAGACCAAAATTGCAGCATCAGATCATCTTGATGCTATCTGACGAATCGCCGACCGAATTACTGACTCCCAAGGGAAAACAGGAATTGCAGGAACGCATCGCCAATGGCCTCAACCAATTGTTGGATGAAACCGCAAAAACCGGCATCAGCGAAGTTCTGTTTACAGACTTCATCATTCAATAGCAACATCAGGACTCACCCGTGAACCGCACGTGGTGCGCGTACAACTTTCCTTGCAAGCCAGCATCATTCATCCTAAAAATCTCAGTTGAAGACGTGCAGGGGTCTGAACCGATGGCAGGCTATGGGTTTGGGCCTGATTGAGGGAGTCACCCGATGGGTGAATCGAAATTGAAGCGTTTGCGCCGCGAAGAAATGCTGATGACGTGTGCCGGAGTGCAGACGGTGTGCGGTCGGGTTCAGATTCGCTGGGAGGCCGACAGTGCGGCAACGCCGATGGGCAACTGGCGTATTTCATTGAGTTTCTGACGTTGACGGGGCTATGGTCGTGTTGGCAGGAACGCTGTCCGTTGTCCTACACGAGCCCAAACGCGCCGAGCAAGGCCGATGTACTGGGCACGTGGATGTTATCCATCCTGTCGGGGCACCGGCGCTACTCGCACGTCACGACCATTCGCTGTGACGGAGTCAATCCGGGGCTGCTGGACATGCACAAGGTGATCAGCGAGGATGCACTGCGCCGAGCGCTGTTGGCGATTGGCGAGGACGAAGGCGTGGTCTGGCTCGACGGGCACTTGCGGGAGAGTACCGCGCCCTTGCTCGATGCCCCGTGGATTCTGGACATCGACACCACGATCAAGCCGCTGTACGGCAAGCAGGAAGGTGCGGTGGTGTCGTACAACCCGAAGAAGCCGGGGCGGCCTTCGCACAGTTACCACACCTACCTGATGGCCGGGCTGCGTCTGGTGATGGGAGTCGAAGTCAAGGCGGGCAACGAGCACTCGGGCGGCCACACCTTGCCCGGCTTGCTCAGGCTGCTCGATGAACTGCCCACGCTCCGCAAGCCGAAGGTGGTGCGTGGCGATTACGGCTTCGGCTCGGACGGCATCATGCGCGAACTCGAAGCGCGGGCGCAGTCCTACCTGCTCAAGCTGCGCCTGTCCAAAAACGTCAAGCGCCACATTGAGCGTTTGTTCCATGTATCGGGGTGGTGCGATGCCGGCCAGGGCTGGGAAGGAATCGACAGCA
>QKII01000135.1 GCA_003249625.1 Propionivibrio sp.
CCCCCATCTAGAACTCAGGACGGTTGTATGAATTCCGGCAAGTTGGCACACGACGTGCGCCTCCCGCTCTACCAACGACTGCGTGACGAGATGGTGGAGAAGATCACCGACGGTGAATGGCGCCCGGACCAGGCGATCCCAACCGAAGCGGAACTAACCAAGACCTACGGCGTGGCCATCGGCACAGTCAGGAAAGCGGTCGACGTTCTCGTCGCAGAGGGCTTGCTTGAGCGCAGCCAGGGACGCGGAACCTTCATCCGCCGCCCAAGCTTCGATGCATCACTGTTTCGCTTCTTCCGCCACCTCACAGGGGCAGGCGGGCGTCAGATTCCCGAAGGGCGGGTATTGGCACGCGTTGTGGAAACACCGCCAGAGGACGTGGCATCGGCTCTGGGCCTGAGCGCGAAGACAAAGGCGATCCGCCTTGACCGCTTGCGCCTGATCGATGGCCAAGTCGTACTCGTCGAGGAAATCTGGTTGCCCAAGGCACGTTTCGCCGCGTTGCTCGATGTGGATATCGCCGAATTCGACGACCTGCTTTACCCCTTCTACGAATCACACTGCGGGCAGGTCATCGCCTCCGCCAAGGAAACGCTAACGGTCGATTCGGCCAACGCGAAAATCGCCGGGTCGCTCGGCATCGAGGAGGGTAAACCAGTCGTCGTCATCGAACGACTGGCACTGGGTTTTGACCGCAAGCCGCTCGAATGGCGCCGCTCGCACGGCGCGGCCGATACTTTCCGCTACCAGGTCGATATCTGCTGATCCGACCCGGCAGAGAAAATCGGCAAACTACCGGATCAGGAACGCGAGCATCGCAATACAGGTTGGAGGCAGCGCGTAGAGGAACAGACGCACCGGGCTCACCGCCTGATCGCGAAACGACCCCTTCAGGATCGACAAGCCGGCCGGGTTCGGTGCGTTCGCGATAACCGTCAGGCCGCCGCCTGTAACGGCACCGGCAACGAGGGCGTATTTGAATTGTTCGCTGACACCCGAGACCATCGACCCCAGGTAGGTCAACGCCGCGTTGTCGGTAATCGCCGTCAGGCCGGTCGAGATGAAGTAGATCAGCGTTGGCGACACGCCGCCCAGCACCTGCTCCAGCCACCATTTCTGCAAACCGCCGAGAGTCACGAGACCGGCAAGGAAAAATGAGACTAGCAGGGCTTCGCGCAGGAAGAGCTTCTCGTGCTGATGGCGCTTGTACGCCTCGGTAAAACCGAGGAACAACAGGAAGATGCCAAGGAAGATCACCGGGTGATGCGAAAAGAACACCACGCCCACCATGAACAGGATGTGGATTGCGCTCACCACCATCGGCGGAGCAGCCCTCTCCTCATCCGACTTGATCCGCGCCTTGACTAGCAACTCCTCCCGGAACAGCCAGGTAATCGCGGCCGCGTTGATCAACACGGCAATCGCGGCGCGCCAGCCGAAGTGCGTGAGCATGAACAGCGTGTTCCAGTCCCACTTGGCGGCCACCATCAACACAGGCGGCGCGGCGAAGTTGGTCAACGTACCGCCGATGGAGACATTGACGAACAGCACGGCCAGGGTGGCGTATTTCATCCGCTCGGTCAGCGAGCTCTTGAAATACACGTCGCGCAGCAACAACGCGGCGAGCGTCATCGCACCGGGCTCGGTGATGAACGAACCGAACAGCGGAACCAGACTCAGGCAAAGGAAAAAGAACGCCTGCTCCTTCGGTACCGGCATTAGCCGCGCCACGCCTTTGACGAAGGACGCAACGGCGCTCAATACCGGACGCGTCGATGCAATAACCATGATCGCCAGAACGAAGAGCGGCTCTGTGTAGTTAAGCCCATCCAGGTATTTGATCACCGTACCGGAATCGATCGTGACATACAGAATTGCCATCAACATGAACGCCCAGAAGCCGAAGACCACCTCGACTTCGCCGAGCAAATGCCAGAGGCCGGCATGCTGTGGCTGGACGCGCGCCATGCGGGCAAATATCTTCGTCGAGAAGGTATGCGACACCGCGATCGCAAAAACTACGGTTGCCACGATCTCCATCGTGCTCGGGCCAAGCAGGTCCATAAAAAACTCCCTAAACAAAAAAACCGGTTTCCCCAAGCCAGCCAACAAGTCAATCACGCACGATCAAAGGGGGCAATGGCGATGCACATCCATTTACCCATTCTCTTGCTGCGGCCTTGCAAAAGTTCCTAGCGGTTATCGCTGAAGTCGGCGAAAGCTCCACGCCGTCGACAAGACACTCCTGACTACCCCCAAGGTGCCTCTCAAAGGGATTTTACGAGTAAATCGTCGATATTTTGTTTTTCTGTATCCTGAAATAACTTTTCTCAATGTGAAAAGCTAACGGCTGTTCGAGATTGTGTCAACCGAAATTGATCAGGTTGTAGGATGAGTCTAGTTCACATATTTATTTGGCTGATCGAAACATTGGCAATGTCTCAATGTAAAAATATGCATTACTCATTGCAACAACGGTGTCACGCGGCGTGACAGGTAAAATGCCGCCTTTCATAGAAAACGGAAACATTGTCGCCATGCCCTCTCCGCACAACCCCACCAGCTGGCAAGCCATCACCCAACTGATCACTTCCCGCCGCTCGATGCGCGGCTACCTGCCGAAGCCCGTCGAACGCAACCTCATCGAAGATATCCTGACACTCGCCTCGCGCTCGCCGTCCGGAACCAACACCCAGCCCTGGCGCGTACATGTGCTCACTGGTGACGCGCTCGCACGTGTCGTGCAGGCCGTGTGCTCTGCCTACGATGCCGAGCCGGGCCGCTGCGATTCCGTGATCTATTCGAATCTCGACGGCGAACCCTACCTGTCGCGCAAGCGCACCCTCGGCAAGGCCATGTACGGTCTGATGGGCATTGGCAAGGGCGACACAGCGGCGATGCTCGCCCAGCGCCGGCGCAACTTCGAGTTTTTCGGTGCCCCGGTGGGTATCTTTGTTACCGTGGACAAGACACTCGGCGTCGGCAGCTGGCTCGACACCGGCATGTTCATGCAGTCGCTGATGCTCGCCGCAAAGGCAAAAGGTCTTGACACCTGCCCGCAAGGCTTCTGGGTGCAGTACGAACTGGTCAGCGGCATCGCCCTTGGCTACGCTGACCCGAGCGTGCCGGAAAACGCCCTGAACACCGAACGCGCCGCGCTGAACGAATTCGCCGTCATTCACGAATAAGGAGCTTCAAGATGCCAACCATGCACATTGAACTGTTCGCTGGTCGCAGCCAAGAGCAGAAAAAGGAACTTGTCGAAGCGCTGACGAAGGAAACCTGCCGCGTTCTCGGTTGCGACCCAAGTGCCGTCGACATCATCCTCATCGACGTCGAGCGAAACAATTGGGCGACGGGCGGAAAAATGTGGTCTGAAGATAAT
>QKII01000105.1 GCA_003249625.1 Propionivibrio sp.
GCACGACTTTCCCCAAGAGTTCATCGCGAGAAAAGCCGGAAAGGCGGCAGCACTGCTCGTTGATCCTCAGAATGCGCCGGCTTTTTGCGCTCAAGATCGCCATGCCGATGAAGGTATGGTCGAAGAGTTTTGAGAGCAGTTCATCTGCTAGCGATTGCTCCTCGAATCCTTCTGCGAAGCGGGGGTGTTGGGCGAGTGCCCGGCGCAGGATGTAGCCGCTGGCCAGGATGAAAAACACCTGCATCATGACGAGGGTCGTGGACACGAAGGCAGGACCCCCGCCAGCGATCAGTTGGGGCGTTCCCAAAAAACATAGTGCGGCCAGCAGCATGTAGAGCGCGGCACTCGTAGCCGGGGACAACGATGAGATCCGCCGACGCAATGATTGAAGTGCAGGAAGGGGCATGACCTTTGTGTCGTATACGGGGTGGATCTGATGACGGTGGACTATCCGTCAAGCCCGTAATGCAGGGCGATCGCCTCGAATTCGTGGCTGTGAGCAAGAAAGACGTCGGCGACCTCGGGGTCGAACTGGTGGTTGCGCTCAGCGGCGATTATGCGGCGGACCTCAGGGAATGGGATGGATTCCTTGTATACGCGCTTCGAGATCAGGGCGTCAAAGACGTCAGCCAATGCCATCAGCCGGGCCGAAATCGGGATCGATTCGCCGGCGAGCCTGTCGGGATAGCCGGTGCCGTCCCAGCGCTCGTGATGCCATCGCACGATTTCCTTGGCTTGAGCGAGGAAGTCTGCTGAGGCATTGATATCTTTCTCTGCCAGCGTGATGGCATCACAACCCAGTACCGTGTGCGTTCGCATGATTGCCCACTCTTCCGGAGTCAGCTTGCCGGGCTTGAGCAGTATGGCGTCCGGGATGCCGACCTTGCCAATGTCGTGGAGCGGTGCCGAGCGCGCAAGTGTTTCGATGTATTTCGGGGTCAGCGAGCGTGAAAAGCGTGGCCGATCGGCCAGACGCATCGCCAGCAACTGCACGTAGTTCTGCGTGCGCTGGATGTGGTTGCCCGTCTCGTTATCACGGGTTTCCGCCAGATGGGCGAGGGCGCGGATGCTGACGGTCTGGATCAACTCGTTTTCGCGCATCCGCCGGCTGACTTCGGCTTCCAGAGCCTGGTTCTGGTCCTGTAGCCAGCTGCGGGCCTGGCGAACCAGCAGCTGGCTGCGCACGCGGGCGAGGACGATTGACGGGCGGAACGGTTTGATAATGTAGTCGGCAATGCCGGAAGCGAAGGCGCGTTCCTCATCCTCGTCAGTGTCCTTTGCCGTGAGGAAAATGACCGGGATATCGTGTGTTTCGGGATGGTTGCGCAGATGGTAGAGGACTTCGTGTCCGTTCATGTCCTGCATCATGATGTCAAGCAGGATCAGTGCTGGCTTGGGCGCCTGCGCCGCCAGGCGGAGTCCTGTACCGCCCGAATTGGCCACCTTGACGCGGTAGCCGGCATCCTGCAGCAGCGAGCCGAGTGCGCTGAGATTTTCCGGCGAATCGTCTACGATCAGGATGATCTCGTTGTCGGTCGAGCGGCGGCGCGGCGGGATCGTGCGGGCATCGGGAACAATGACGTTTTCACCAAGGATGAGCGACGACAGGGTTGGCCGTGACTGCGTGAGCGGCATCGCCCGCGATTCGCTGCGCGGGTGTTCTGCCAGTGGAGAGCCTGGGTTGTTCTGCATTTGCTTCTCCCTCACGTCTTTCCCGCAGCCGGTCAGGCGGCAGGTTCCATCGCCGGCAACGCCTCGCCGGTGGCTTGTGCCATTCCGGAGAGCATGGCGATTTCGTCGATGGACAGCACCTTGCTGATATTCAGGATGATGACAAATTTCCCGGCGACCTTGCCCATCCCGGAAATGAAGTCAGCCCGAATTTTTGCACCGAACGACGGTGGCGGTTCGATCTCGGCGGGGGGGATCTCAAGGACTTCCGATACGGCATCGACCAGGATGCCGATGTCGCTATGCATGTCCTGGTCAACGACTTCAAGAATGACGATGCAGGTTCGCCGCGCGACTTCCGTGGGTTTGCCGCCGAAGCGGGCGGCCAGGTCGATTACCGGAACGACCGCGCCTCGCAGGTTGATTACGCCGCGAATGAATGCCGGCATCATCGGGATTTCGGTGAGATGGCCGAACTCGATGATCTCCTTTACGTTCAGGATGCCGACGGCGAACATTTCTCCGGCGAGCGAGAAAGTGAGGTACTGGGCCGGTGCCTCGCTCGCCACGGTGACGGCCGTACGCAGAGCGGCTCCGGGAAGCCGGTTGCTACGGTCGGGGGTGAGTTGTCCCATGATGCGCCCCTTAGAAACGTTCGAAATCGCCTTCGCTGACTTGCAGCGAACCTGCTGGCGTAGCCATCGCCAGGCGCGGCGAAGCGCTCCGCGCAGGTGCGGAGGTGGTGGACAAGCGGTTCGCCGGGCGGCGGCCAATGCCTTCGTCAAGATGGAAGAAGGTCATGGTCTGCTGCAACTGTTCGGCTTGCGCGCCCAGTTCCTCCGCCGTGGCGGCGAGTTCTTCGGAGGCGGAGGCATTTTGCTGGGTTGCCTGGTTGAGCTGCCCCATCGCTCCGTTGATTTGCCCAACGCCTGAGGATTGTTCCGAGGATGCCGCCGCGATTTCCTGCACCAGGTCCGAAGTCTTGCGGATCGACGGCACAATCTCGGTCAACAGCTCGCCTGCGCGTTCGGCCTGTTTGACCGACGAGTCTGCGAGGTCGCCGATTTCCTGGGCAGCGACCTGTGAGCGCTCGGCCAATTTGCGTACTTCAGCCGCGACGACCGCAAAGCCTTTACCGTGTTCGCCCGCCCGCGCGGCCTCGATTGCCGCGTTCAGCGCCAGCAGGTTTGTCTGATAGGCAATGTCGTCGATGATGCCGATCTTGCCGGCGATGCTCTTCATGTCCTCAACCGTGCGGCTGACAGCATTGCCGCCCTCGGCGGCCTCTTCTGCCGCCTTCGATGCCATGCCATCGGTAACCCGGGCGTTTTCGGTGTTCTGGGCGATCGAGGCCGTCATCTGCTCCATCGACGAGGTCGTTTCCTCCACGGA
>QKII01000234.1 GCA_003249625.1 Propionivibrio sp.
CCGGCGAGGACAGTCAGTACGCCATGCTCTTCTATCCGGGTCTGGTCGGCATGCTTATTTTCTCGCTGATCCTGCTCCTCCCGACCGGCGACTGGGTCACGCCGCATGATCCGTGGCACCTGCTGCTCCTCGGGGCAGCAGGCCTGCTCGGAGCGTGCAGCCATCTGATCATGATCCGCGCCTTCACCCTCGCCCCCGCATCGCGCTTGGCGCCGTTCAGCTACACGCAGCTGATCTGGGTGACTGTGGTGGGCTATGTCGTCTTCGGCAATTTCCCTGACCACGTATCGCTCGCCGGCATCGCCATCCTGCTCATCAGCGGCATCTATTGCGCCAACCACCAGCGATTGTCCGAAAAGGAATCGCGGCGCACCGCAACCGACCCAATCCCCAGAGATTGAACCTCCTGCCACGGCATGCTGTCTCGTTGACAGCAATACGCATTTTCATCAGATCAGCACTAGAATGAAGAAATTATTCGTTACGCGGCGTTACTGAACGATGTCGCCGCGTCCTTGGGAGAGCGAGGGTGCGCATGAACCCGGACGAAACGACGCGGTGCGCCAGACAGGCATCCCACGCTGCCAAAGCGGCCGGGAAGCTGGTAGCCACCTATGCCGCCTTTTCGTTTCTCTGGATCCTTCTTTCCGACAAGGCCGTCGAACTGCTGTTCGCTGATCCTCACACCCGAGTATTGATTAGCGTCCTGAAAGGCTGGCTGTTCGTCGCCGTCACGGCACTATTGCTCTATCTTCTCGCGCACCGCCTGTTCACCGAAGCACAGTCGCATGCACTCAACGCGCGCCAGGCACAGACTGAGCGGCAGCGAACCGACCAATTACTCGCCGCGATCATCGATAGTTCCTGCGACGTCATCTTCGCAAAGGATCTCGCAGGCCATTACCTGCTGTACAACCGTGAAGGAGGACGCACTGTCGGCCGAGCCCCTGAAGGCATCATTGGCAAGGACGACTATGCGGTTTTGCCGGCGGAGCAGGCCGAAAAACTCCGTTCCCAAGACCAGGAAGTCGTCGCCAAAGGGCAGTTATGCACCTTTGAAAGCACGCTCAGCACCGCGCTGGGCGAGCGAATCTATTCGGTCATCAAGGGACCACTTCGTGACGAGACAGGTCGGATCTCCGGTGTCTTCGGTATATCCCGTGACATTACCGAGCAGAAAAGGATCGAAAACGAACTTCGCAGCAATGAAGCGAATCTTCGCAAACTGTTCGACGACAACACGTCCGTCATGCTCCTCATCGACCAAGCCAGCGGCAGGATCATCGACGCAAACATGGCGGCGAGCCGGCTCTACGGTTATCCGCGCGACCGACTCCTGCAGATGGGTATCGAACAGATTAATACCCTGCCTCCGGAGCGCCTCGCAGAAGAACGCCAGCGCGCCGCCAGCGGTGAAGGGAAATTGTTCTATTTCTCGCACCGCATCGCGTCGGGTGAGATTCGTGAGGTAGAGGTCCATACAACGCCACTTGAACGCAACGGCCGACCGATTCTTCTTTCGATCATTCACGACATCACCCAGCGCAAGCACGCGGAAGAAAAACTACGCGAGAGCGAGGAGCGGCTGCGTCTGGCCTTCACTGCATCCAGCCAGGGATGGTTCGACGTGAATCTGCGTAGCGGCGACGTCACCGCCAGCCCTGAATACGCACACATGATCGGCTACGAGACGGAGGAACTGAACACCAACCTGCAGAACTGGCTGGCAAACGTTCACCCCGAGGAACGCGATGCATTGCTCGCCGCGCTGGAAGGCTGCATCGCCGGAGATGCGCCATGCTCGATGGAATACCGTCGGCGTACCAAAGCAGGCGATTGGCGCTGGATTCGCTCGGTTGGCAAAGTAGTGCAATGGGATGACAAACAGCGTCCGCTACGCATGATCGGCATCCATACCGACATCACCGAACGCAAGGAAATGGAAGAGCAGATCCGGCAGCTGGCCTTTTTCGACCCGCTCACCCGGCTGCCCAACCGTCGTTTGCTCAATGACCGGATGAGCCGCGCAATGGCCGCCAGCAAGCGCAGCGGCCGCTATTGCGCGCTGATGTTTGCAGATCTCGACAATTTCAAGCCGCTCAACGACAAGCACGGTCACGAAGCGGGCGACCTGCTGCTGATCGAAGTCGCCGAACGTCTGACCAAGTGCGTGCGCGAAGCGGACACCGTCGCCCGCTTCGGCGGCGATGAATTCGTCATCATGATCGGAGAACTGGATGTCGGTCGAAGCGAATCCATCACACAGGCCCAAGTAGTAGCCGAGAAGATCCGCCTCGCTCTCGCGCGCTCCTACGTGATTGCCGCCCAAGCGGACGACGGTGGGCTGCAAACCATTGAACACCACTGCTCTGCCAGTATCGGCGTCGCGCTGTTCATCAATCACGAGGCGTCACAAGGTGAAGTGCTCAAGATGGCCGACATCGCCATGTATTCCGCCAAGCAAGCTGGCCGCAACCGGATCTGTTTCTACGAAGAAGGGAACTCAACGGTCATTCGACCTGACTAAACGCGCGAGCCGCCTCACCGGATGCTTTGCTGCCGGTTGGCGTTCGCTGTTTTTTTTCACAAAAACCGACTCAAGGAGATAAACATGGCTGTTCTCGTTGGAAAACCCGCCCCCGACTTCACCGCCAATGCTGTCATGGGCGACAACACGATTCGCAGTTTCACGCTCTCCAAGGAAATTGAGGGCAAATACGCGGTGATCTTCTTCTACCCGCTGGATTTCACCTTCGTCTGCCCGTCGGAATTGATCGCCTTTGACCACCGCCTCGAAGAATTCAAGAAGCGGAATGTGGAAGTCATCGGCGTTTCGATCGACTCCCAATTCACCCACCTCGCATGGAAGAACACAACGGTGAATCAGGGCGGTATCGGGCAAGTGCAATACCCGTTGGTCGCCGACGTCAAGCATGAAATCTGCCGCGCGTACGACGTCGAATTCAGCCCGGCCGGTGTTGCCTTCCGTGGCTCATTCCTGATCGACAAAGCCGGCACCGTGCGCCACCAGGTGGTGAATGACCTGCCGCTCGGCCGCAACGTTACCGAAGAGCACGGGGAAGTCTGCCCGGCAGGCTGGAACAAGGGCAAGCCGGGGATGAAAGCCTCGACGGCCGGCGTGGCCGAATACCTCGCGGCGCACTCCACGGAACTGTAAGCGCCCGATTCAACGTGCCAAAAAAAGCCACGGAAACTCCGTGGCTTTTTTTTTGACGTGTTTGCCGCCGGAACCCGTTATTTGAGATTCTTTGCCGCATGCAGGATGACCTTGCCTGCCGCGAAGTTGACGTTGATCCCCTTCTCCTCGTCCCCCCAGAAGCAGACACGCACCCCAAGCGCCTCATCGCAGCGTGACGGATCACCGAGTAGCGCCTTCACTTCATCGAAGGATTGGCCCGCGCGCAGCTTGTTGTAATTCTCAAGACTGACCTTGCTGCTGCACGCCGAAACAAGCAGAACAGCTGCGACCAGCACACATTCCCTCCAAAGATTGCTCATCAACACAAGCCTCCCGGTTTCCGTGACATGAATCAGTTGTAATCGACCTTGACGTTTTCGCTGCTCAGCCAATCGCCCAGCGCCACCAGCAGATCATCTTCCAGCCGCACGCGGCAACTTTCGCCAAGCGCCAGTTCACAGGTCGCCTCGGCATTGCGATAGGACAGGCGCACCGGACAGTTCCCTGGGGTGTAGGGCGCCAGCAGGGCCTGTAGCCGCTGGGCGGCGTTGCGGGCGTTGGCACCGCTGGCCTGCCCGTTGAGCGAGAGGCGCAGGTGCCGGGCAAACCGCCCACGCGCCTCCGCGAGCGTCAACAGGCGCTCCGCGACGACGCGCACCTTGCCTTCGCCGGCAAAGTCGTCGCGCTGAACCTTGCCTTCGATGATCAACACCTCGTCCTCGCGAATCTTCTCGCGCTCGGCTTCGAACGTCTCGTTGAACACCGAAACTTCCAGCGACGTCGAACCGTCGTCGATCTGCACGAAGGCCATCTTGCCACGCGAGGTGATCTTGGTACGCACGCCGACCACCAGACCAGCCAGCATCTGCGGCTCTTTCCTTGGCTCCAGCGACGACAGCGGCTTGCGCGCGAAACGCGACACCTCGTGCTTCACCTCGTTGAACGGGTGACCGGAGAAGAAGAAACCCAGCGCAAGCTTTTCCTCGGCCAGTTTCTGCCGCTCCTTCCAGCGCGGCACCTCGACATATTGTGCCTTGTGTTCCTCCGCAGCGTCGCCAGCAAATACATCGAAAAGACTGACCTGCATGGCATTGCGCTCGGCCTGTTCGGCGGCCTCGATGGCGATGCCGACCGACGCCATCAGCTTGGCGCGGTGATCGTCGATCGAATCGAAAGCACCGGCGCGGATCAGCGCTTCGATCGTGCGGCGGTTGACCATGCGCTTGTCGACGCGTTCGCAGAAGTCGAACAGGTCCTTGAACGGTCCGCCTTCGTTGCGTGCCTTGAGGATCACGTTGACGGCCTGTTCGCCGGTTCCCTTCACCGCACCGAGACCGTAGCGGATCGTCTGGCGGTCGACCGGCACAAAGCGGTAGTCGGAAGCATTGACGTCCGGCCCGAGGACGGTGAGCTTGTTGACCAGGCAATCGTCATAGAAGATCTTCACCGTATCGGTGTTGTCCATGTCCGACGACAGCGTCGCCGCCATGAATGCCGAGCAGTGGTGCGCTTTCAGCCAGGCCGTCTGATAGGTAACGACGGCATACGCCGCAGTGTGCGACTTGTTGAAGCCGTACTCGGCGAACTTGGTCATCAGGTCGAACAGCTGTTCGGCCAGCGCCGGGTCGTAACCCTTCTTCTTCGCGCCTTCCGCGATCGTCTCGCGGTGCTTGGCCATCTCGTCGGCCTTCTTCTTGCCCATCGCCCGACGCAGCATGTCCGCACCGCCGAGCGTGTAGCCGCCGATGATCTGCGAGATCTGCATCACCTGTTCCTGATACACGATCACGCCGTAAGTCGGCTCCAGACAGCCCTTGAGGTCGTCGTGGAAGTAGTCGATCTTCTGCTGGCCTTTTTTCCGCAGAATGAAGTCGTCCACCATCCCGGAGCCAAGCGGGCCGGGGCGGTAGAGCGCCAGGACAGCGATGATGTCCTCGAAGCGGTCGGGCGCCAGCTTCTTCAGCAGCTTCTTCATCCCTTCCGATTCGACCTGGAAGATCGCCGTGGTGTTGGCGTCCTTGAGAATCTGGTAGGCTCTGGGGTCGTCGAAGGTCAGTGCGTCGAGATCCGGCCGCGTGCCGGTCAGCCTTTCGACGTAATCGACGGCCAGCCGGATGATGGTCAGGTTGCGCAGGCCGAGGAAGTCGAACTTCACCAGTCCGACCTTCTCGACGTCGTCCTTGTCATACTGCGAGACGACCGAACCGCCCGCGTCGGCCGAATACAGCGGGCAGAAGTCGGTCAGCTTGCCGGGCGCGATCAGCACGCCACCGGCGTGCATACCGACGTTGCGGGTCAGGTCTTCGAGGCGGCCTGCAAGCTCGAACAGATCCTTGACCTCCTCTTCCTCCTCGATGCGCTGCTTGAGCTGCGGCTCGGCCTCGATGGCTTTGGACAGGGAGAGCGGCTTGTTCTGTTCGACCGGG
>QKII01000238.1 GCA_003249625.1 Propionivibrio sp.
CTCGAACAGTCGGAAATCGGCCGCATCTCGACGATGGTCAAGGACTGCCTGCGCTGTGGCAAGTGCAAGCCGGTCTGCTCGACGCACGTACCGCGCGCAAACCTGCTCTACTCGCCGCGCAACAAGATCCTCGGCACCTCGCTGCTGATCGAGGCCTTCCTCTACGAAGAGCAGACCCGGCGCGGCATCTCCCTTAAGCACTTCGACGAATTCAACGATGTCGCCGACCACTGTACCGTCTGCCACAAGTGCTTCAAGCCGTGCCCCGTGGACATCGATTTCGGCGACGTATCCATCGCCATGCGAAACTTTCTGCGTGAGCAGGGCAAGAAGAAATTCGTGCCCGGCAAGGCACTGGCCATGGCCTTCCTGACGATGAAGGACGCAGGCACGATCCGGCTGATCCGGCAGCTGATGACCAAGCTGGCCTACCCGGGGCAGCGACTGGCACACCGTCTGGCGAAGACACTGGGGCTCGTACAGCGGCAGACCCGGCAACCGCCGACCAGCCTTGGCCAACCCGCGTTGCGTGCGCAGGTCATCCATTTCGTCAACAAGCCAATGCCCGGCGGTTTGCCCAAGCGCACCTCGCGCGCCTTGCTCGACATCGAGGACGAAACGATCGTGCCGGTGATTCGCGACCCACAGAAGGTCGCCGCGCCCGATTACGACGGCGACGCCGTTTTCTACTTCCCCGGTTGCGGCTCGGAACGCCTGTTCTCGCAGGTCGGGCTGGCGACGCAGGCGATGCTCTACGAGATGGGCGCACAGACAGTACTTCCGCCGGGTTATCTGTGCTGCGGTTACCCGCAGATCGCCGCCGGCGAATCCGATCTCGGGCAGCAGATAACCACCGACAATCGCGTACTCTTCCACCGCGTCGCCAACACGCTGAACTATCTCGACATCAACACGGTGGTCGTATCCTGCGGCACCTGCATGGATCAGTTGCAGAAATACCAGTTCGAGAAGATCTTCCCCGGCTGCCGCCTGCTCGACATCCACGAGTATCTGCTGGAGAAGGGCGTCAAGCTCGACGGCGTCGAAGGCACCCGCTACCTGTACCACGACCCCTGCCACACACCGATGAAGACGCAGCCCGGCATCAAGGTCGCGAACGCCCTGATGGGCCAGCGCGTTGATCTCTCTGACCGCTGCTGCGGCGAGGCCGGCACCCTGGCGATGGCCCGTCCCGACGTTTCGACGCAGGTGCGTTTCCGCAAGCAGGAGGAGATCGAGAACGGCGCCGCAGTGCTGCGTGCCGACGGATTCGACGGCGAACTCAAGCTACTCACCTCCTGCCCGTCCTGCCTGCAGGGACTGTCACGCTACAACGACGATGCCGGCACACAGGCCGACTACATCGTCGTCGAGATGGCGCGACGCCTGCTCGGCGAAAACTGGCTGGCAGAGTACGTTCAGAAGGCCAACGCGGGGGGGATCGAGCGGGTGCTGCTGTAACCCTCAGCACACCCCGCGCAACGGCTGGCCGGCGTGACTTTTTTCCTTGTAAACAGCGGGTTCATGCCGTACGCTGAGTCTCGGGCAACTTCGTATCGACGAAAACCCGCAAAGGAATAGCCATGACCCCCGCCGCGCCAATCACTCTCACCATCCCCGATTTCGCCACCGCCAGCGAAATCATCGCGCGCATTCCGCTGGCCAATCCGCAAATGGCGTGCCACGAGCTCAATGTCACGCTCGACAGTCTGCTTGCCAGCCCACCAGACGTACAGAATTATTTCCAGATTCTCGAGCACCTGCGGCTGCCAGTCATCTTCGTTGCCGACGAACTGGCCAAACGATTCGTGAACAAGCCGGTCCCGCTCGGTGAAGTCGAAGACGCGGCCTTTCGCCAGACGATCCAGCTCCAGCTCAAGACCGCCAGGGCCTATGCCCACTGCGCCGAACGGAACCCCCCGGATTCGGATGATTCCCGCAGCGAGCGCTTTGCCACCTTGCTGCACCGCTGCATCCATTTCACCGGGTCAGCCATCGTCGAGCATCACCGTGCGCGCCGCGAGGCGCCATGGGGACTCTGGATTGATCTGCACGGCTATTACGGCACCTCAGAGGATTTGCACGTCGCCACGCGGCCCGTTCCCGATATCGACGGATCACACAGCGGTAACACGCATTGCGCGGCGTGCTATCTCACCTTCGTACTGTTCGACATGGCGGGAAGTTACAGCCTTTCGGCGCGCGACCAGACTGTAGTGCGACGCTGGGCCGCCGCCTGGGCCCCGCTGGTCAGCCTGCTTCCGGCCATCCCCGGTGAACCGCTGCCGCCATACGTGATCGATCTGGTACAGGACGTTGCTCTGCGCCCGTCCGCCGAATGCTTGCACACGGACCAGATCCGGCGCATCGACAGTACCCGGCTGGCCATGCAGATCAATCATCTCCGCCAGCAACTGCGTCAGCGCATCCCGCCCGACCAATTGGCTCTCGGCGACGATTGCACGCCGCAACAATGCTCCCGTCTGCTCGACCATCTGGGACGCCAGTGGTCGCAGGCACGCGCCGCACGGCGCTACCGCCGCCATGCAGCCTCCGGATTGACGCGTCTATGCACCGGCTTCGAAGAGATGCACTATTTCATTTCGGGGCAGGAATTCCGCCAGCCGGAGAATGTTCGCATCTACTCACGCAACGATTTCGAAAACCTGTTCGCCTTCCGCTTTCAGGAAAACCCGCAGCAGGTTCTACAGATCCAGCAGGAAAAAGCGGCAGAGAATTACAGCGTCGACACTTGGGAAGTAGTCAACCAATCGGCCAACGGCTTTCGCCTCGTTCGCAGCAGCTGTGGACGCAGAATGCAGCATGCGCAACTCCTGGCACTCTGTCCCCAGGGCAGCGAGCACTTCCTCCTCGCCCAGGCAACTTGGCTGATGCAGGAAACGAGAGGGGGGCTGATTGCCGGCATAAAGGCACTTCCCGGCATGCCTCAAGCTGTTTGTGTACGTCCGGTAGAGCTGTACGGCGAACCGACCGAGTTATACCAGCGCGCCTTCTTGCTGTCGGCCATGGCCTCTGTCGGCGCGGAGCAATCCATCGTT
>QKII01000180.1 GCA_003249625.1 Propionivibrio sp.
GTTGCCGCCATCGATGATGATGTCGCCGGCTTCCAGATGCGGGATGATCTGGTCGATGAACTCGTCGACCGGCTTGCCGGCCTTGACGAGCATCATCACCCGGCGCGGGCGCTTGAGCTTCGCCACCATTTCTTCGATGGAGTGGGCGCCAAGGATCCGGGTACCCTTCGCTTCATTGGCTAAAAACTGGTCGACCTTCTCGGTCGAGCGGTTGTAGGCCACCACAGTGAAGCCGTGGTCGTTCATGTTCAAAATGAGGTTTTGGCCCATCACCGCGAGTCCGATCAACGCAATGTCTGCTTGGGGTTCCATTCCTTGTCCTTTCAGTGACGAGTTGATTTTCCGGCCTCTGCTGCGAGTAGCCGGAAACACAAGATTACATCAACCCTCCACCCCGGGAATCGCGAAATATTTCTTCGCGTTGTTGTAGCAGATGTCCTGCACCATGCCGCCGAAGGTGTCGAAGTCGGCCGGAATCTCGCCGGACTCCATCCAGCCGCCGACCAGCGCGCAGAGGATGCGGCGGAAATACTCGTGGCGAGGGAAGGACAGGAAGCTGCGCGAGTCGGTGAGCATGCCGACGAAGCGCGACAGCAGCCCGAGGTTTGCCAGGCTGACCATCTGCCGGCGCATGCCCTCGATATGGTCGTTGAACCACCAGGCCGAGCCGCACTGGATCTTGCCGGGTACCGAGCCGTCCTGGAAGCAGCCCATCACCGTGCCGAGCACTTCGAGGTCGTTCGGGTTCAGCGAGTAGAGGATGGTCTTGGGCAGCAGGTTGTCGACCTGCAGCGCGTTGAGGAACAGGCCGAGCTTCTCGGCAATCGGCCGGTCGGCAACGGCGTCGTAGCCTGTATCCGGTCCAAGGCGCTGGAACATCGGTGCGTTGAGATTGCGAACAGCCGCCAGGTGTAGCTGCATGGCCCAGCCACGACGCGCATTCATCCTGCCGATTTCGAGCAGCAGGCCGGTCTTGAACGCTTCGGCTTCTTCCGCGCTCGGCACAGCGCCATCGAGACACTTGGCAAAGAGCGCTTCGAGTGCTGTCTCGGAAACAAACACAGCGAACGGCGCCACCAGCGCGTGGTCGGAGGCGCGGCAACCGAGCTCGTGGAAGGCGTCGTGGCGCTTCTGCAGGGCGGCAACGAGCTCCTTGTAGGAGCCGATGGCCATGTCGGCCACGGCACCGAGCTTGCCGAGATACGCTTTCCAGGCCACGGGATCTTCAACCGCCAGCGCCTTGTCCGGGCGGTAGCTGGGCACCATAACCGGCTCACCGGGCTGGCGTGCCTTGGCGTAGGCAATATGGAATTCGAGGCTGTCGGCCGGATCGTCGGTCGTCCCGACGGCCTTGACCTTCATCTTCTGCAGCAGCGAGCGGGCGCCGAATTCCGGCTTGACGAGCTGCGCGTTGCAGGCTTCCCAGATCATCGGCGCAGTCTTTTCCGAAAGCGGCACATCAATGCCGAAATAGCGTTGCAATTCCAGGTGCGTCCAGTGGTAGAGCGGATTGCCGATCAGCTGCGGCACACTGCGCGCCCAGGCCATGAACGTGCTGTAATCGGCGGGATGACCGGTAATATCCTCTTCGGGCACACCATTCGAGCGCATCGCGCGCCACTTGTAGTGATCACCGCCGAGCCAGGCATGTGCCAGGTCGCGAAAACAGGAATTGTTGGCGATGTCGGCCGGCGGCAGGTGGCAGTGGTAGTCGATGATCGGCATCTGCGCCGCATAGTCGTGGTACAGGCGCTGTGAACAGGTGTCAGGCAGGAGAAAATCAGCGTTCATGAACGGTTTCATCGGTGTCTCCGTACGTATATTCGAGATTGAGCCCGTCTTTGATGATCCGGAAAGGCAGGCCGGGACCGGTATTTTTTTTGGCGCATTATGCTCAACTCGTATCGCACCAGCCAATGCTATTAAGGAACTCGCCCATACAAAATCGGTATGGCGACCCGGGTTTCATACCCCTGCTCTGCTATAGTCCGGCTGTCGGGTTTGAAGAGAAAAACACATGGACGTCCGGCGCCTGAAATATTTCATCGTGACCGCCGAAGAACGGAGCATCAGCCGCGCAGCAGAACGGTTGCACATTACCCAGCCACCGCTGACCCGGCACATCCAGTCGCTGGAAGAGGAACTCGGCGTTCTTCTGTTCACCCGTACCAGCTGGGGTGTCGAACTCACCCAGGCCGGCACGGCGCTGCTCAAGCACGCGCACAACATCAGCGCGCACATCGAACTGGCAACCGAACAGATTCGCCGTGTCGCTGCGGGTCAGGCCGGACGGATCGACATAGGCGTCTTCGGATCGGCGATGCTGAACATCATCCCGAAGCTGCTCAACACGTTCTCGGCTACGCACCCTGACGTACGTATCGTGTTGCACAACGCACCGAAGGAACGGCAGATCAACGCACTTCAACAGGGCCGCATACTCGCAGCCTTCGACCGTTACCTTCCGGAACTCCCGAACATTGCTTTGGTGCACGTCTGCCGCGAACCGATCTGGGTCGCGGTGCACAGCGGCAATCCGCTCAGCCGGTTGCCGCGCATCAGTATCGACGACCTGCGCAACGAACCGATGATCGACGAGCAGGACCCGAGCGTTTCCATCGCCTGCCGCGAACTATTCAAGCTGCACAATTTCGAACCCGTCGTCGTCCAGAACGCCGCTGACCTTATTGCCGCAACCATCATGGTTTCGGGCGGCTTCGGCTCGACCCTGCTGCCCGAATCGATACTCAACCTGCGGCTACCCAACGTAATTTATCGCCCCTTGGTCACAGAAGTCGATTGCATGATCGACCTGCACTTCGCTTACCGGAAGGACGAAGAATCGCCCTTGCTCAACGAACTGCTCGAGTGCGTGCGCAACTACCGCCATCTCGCCGCTGACACTAACGAGACCCCACCTCCAGGCGAAGCATAACGATGACAATCGAACTCCTGACAACACTCGGAAAAAGCATCCTTTTCGTCCTGGCCACCATGGTGCCCATCCTGAATCCGGCGGCATCGGCGCCAATCTTCCTCAGCCTGACCGAA
>QKII01000372.1 GCA_003249625.1 Propionivibrio sp.
GAGAAGGCGATCTCTCGATCATGTACTCTATAACATCAGGAGGGGCCCTGTCGTACATCGAATATATAAAGGAAAACATGCTCAAACCTTGGAGAAGGTGGGAGTAATGGCAACCAACGGAGCCTACACAAAAGAGCGCGACAAAGGCTTCCGGCACATACTGAAGCAGCTTAAAATAGCAGAAGGCGCTCGCGTTACAATCGGCGTGCGTGGTGACAAGAAGCACCAGGACGGGGAAGCTCGTCTCGTAGATATCGCAGTATGGAATGAGTTCGGGACTAAGACGATACCTGCCCGACCATTCATCGGCGGCAACCACGATGAGAAAAAACAGCAATACCGCAGAGATCTTCAAAAGAGGTTTGCGGCGATTCTTGCAGGCAGTACAGTTGAGCAGGAACTGGCTGAATTCGGAGAGCTTGTAGTTGGAGATGTGAAGCTGTATATGACAACTCTCGACACTCCACCGAATGCTGCTGCAACTGTGCTGATGAAGGGCGTAGACAACCCTCTTATCGACACCGGAACACTCCGCAATGCAATCAAAAAGAAAGTGGAGCTTGGAAAATCAACTGTAGGGCAGCAGCTCGGTAAGGTGGGCAAAGAATGAGCCTCTTCAAAACATTGACGCTCACATTCACACCCACAGGCGGAGGGTCATGGTCTGGCGGCGAGTACACTGCCGCCGGAACACCGTATATCGCAAAAGGGACGCTACAGCCTGTTTCCGGGCGTGACCTCAACAACGACCCATCAGGTCAATACACCACGGATACGCGGAAATTCTACACGTCAACTGCGGTTGCGGTCAACGACACTACGGTCCACTTAGGCACCACATACGTCGTAAAATCATCTATCCCGTACCAGTCCGACATCATTTCCCACTACAAAGTGATGCTGAACAAAGTGGAGGCATCATGACATACGACACCGAAAAGAGCGTGATAGAGCTTCTGGAAGCAAAAACAGGGCTGACATGGATACGATATGCCGACTCTACGGCTCCAGAGGCCCCAAGGCCCGCAACGCCGTACGGGACAATCCGCTTCCAGTCCGATACGGAGACATCAAAAATCAGGCTTATCGGATACGACGCTGAGGACAAACCTGAGTACAGGGTGAACAAAAACGTTACGCTCGTTATTCAGGTAATCGGCGGCGGCGAGCCTATGCTGAATATTATACGAGCTGGGGCTGCGCTCAGAGACAGCAGGACAGCCCTAAAGGATGCTGGTCTGGTATATCTAGACAGGCTGGCAGCGACCGATATCCCGCAGTTTATGAACGCGCACCACGAGCGCCGGGCACAGGCAGACCTGCTTTTCGGGTACACATACGAGTTCACAGGATCGGAAGCGGAAGATATGCTCACAGAAGTGCGGTATAATTTGAAAGAGAACATTGACGGCGGCGCAACGGCGTATGAAGTCGATGTGACAATACCATAAAGGAGAAGACATGGGTATCCCAATTTCTAGCGTCGTTGCGATTGCTGTCACATTGACGGGGACGAAGTTCCCGCAGGCATCATTCGGTATCGGGGCCATTTTGTCAAACAGCGTAGGGTTCACGGCCAGATCGATCGCAGTGACAGCGGCATCGGAGCTTACGGAATACGGGTATAGCACGACCTCTGACGAGTACCTGGCCGCACAGCTCTATTTTGGCCAGTCAGTCAAACCTCAGCAGCTCAAAATTCTGCGCAGGCAGATCGACAATGTGCCTGTATCGATAACGACTGTCGCGAATGCCACAGATTACACATGTACGATCAACGGCACGGAGTTCAGCTTTACGTCAGATGCTGACGCTACAGCCGAAGAGATCGCCGCCGGACTCGTTGCCGCAATCAACCTCGGCAGCGAGCCGGTAACTGCTACTGACAACCTCGACGGAACCTACGATCTTGACGCCGATGTGGCTGGAACCGCATTCACTGTCGAGGTTGACAGCGGACAGACTATCGGAACGCTTACCCCAGCAGGGACAGTAGCCGACGACATGGACGCCATCGATGACGAGGATAGCGGGTGGTACTGCCTAATCCAGATCAAGCCGCTGCTTGCAGACGCCACAGCAGCCGCCGCATGGATCGCATCGGCCAACCTTAAAACGCATACGGTATGGGATGACAGCGCGACGACGTACGACGCTGCTGAGATCGGAGGGACGTTCGCCGCAAACAACTACCAGCGCTCGGTCGTCGAATACCACAGTGCATCGAATCTTTCGGCGGCCCACGCTGGGTACTACCTGCCGCAGACTCCAGGCTCCGCATCGTTCCAATACAACGAGCTGTATGGCATTGCGGCCGACGAGCTGAACACGTCAACACGCAACGCAATGACAGCGGCGAACGTGACGACGCTCCAGGAGCTGGCGACCCGCACGGTAACAATCGGGTCGAAGTTCGCCGACGGGACACCTGTATTCGTCATCAACGGAGCCGACAAGTTTGTCTACTACCTGCAGCAGCGCATCGTCCAGCAGATGATCGACCTGCCGAAGTTCCCGATGACGGTCGAGGGCAGGGCGCGGCTTGTTTCACTGATCGAACAGCAGCTTAAAGAAGGCATCGACGACGGATTCATCAGGCCGAACCCGGACAACCCGAACCAGGCGCTAAGCCTAGACCCGATCACCGGAGAAATCGTCAACCCGGTATACGTCCCGCACCCGGATGACCTGCCGACGGCAGACAAGGCAAACGGCGTGTGGTCCGGCATCACGATCACGTTCAACTACGCGCAGGAGACGACCAGGGTCGAAATCTCCGCGAATCTGCAGGTCTAAGGAGGTAGCAGATGGATCAATTCACTTTTCAAGGGACCTATGACCCGTCGCAGGTGTCAATGATCGTAGGTGGCATTCGGATTATCGGGTGGGAGACAATCACATTCGCCGACTCCGAAGCCCGTGTAACCCCCCGCAGAAGCGCCGACGGGCAGCACAGCCGGTCGGTGAAGCGCAACGTGCTGAAAACGTGCGAAATTGTACTAAACCAGCAGAGCGAAGGGGTAGCAATCCTCGACGCCCTAGCCCTGTCTAGCGCTATCGTTCCTGTCGTTTTCAACGACGGCTCAGGAATCACAACCGTGGCCACGGCCGAAGCCGACGTGATGCAGCAGGGAACAATGGCGTTCGGGCAGGAGGCCGGGGACGTGACATACACGCTCAACCTCTACAACGCCAACTCACTCCAGGGAGGTAACAGCTGATGGCGCTTGCTAAAAACGAAGTGTCGGTATCTGTTGACGGAGCCGAGTACGTCATCAGAAAATACACCGGTTTCGACGCACTCCGCATGTTTAAGGACGTGACGGCCGTACTCGCCCCGGCGCTGTCAAAGATGGTTTCAGGCGGGTCAGCTTCCGAGATCATGGGCAAGGGCATCGACGCAGACATCGACTTCACAGAGGCCGTGCTTATGCTTCTTGACGGGCCGCGCGGGGAGAAGACACTCGAAGTCATGGAGAAGCTGATCGAGTCGTGCCTGCACAAAGGCATTCCGATTACAAGGGCTACGTGGGGCGGCGCTTTCAGTGACGAGACGTTCACGCCGATCAAGCTGTCCGTTGAAGTTATCAAGGCTAACTGGGGCGGCAAGGTGCAGGAGCTTTTCACCACAGCAGCGGGAAAGCTTCAAAAAAGCGCCGGCCAGGATGGTGGCGAGAAGTAGAGTCGGAGTGGCTTGTATGGCGCCTTGTCATAGAGGGTGTTGATAGTCTGGAAGCCATCGACGGATACTACACATTCGAGCTGCTTTTGAGGGCAAACAGAGCCCTCGACATGAAGCAGATTCTACAGCAGGAGGCACGCGATGATCATTAGAGAACTTCTAACCGTCTGGGGATTTGACGTTGACGAAAAGCCGATCAAAAAGCTGGAAGCCTCCATCTCCACTGTCAATAAAGCAATAAAGGCCACCGCAGCCATCGGCGTAACGGCTGCAACTACCCTATTCGGCCTCGCAAAATCAGCATCAGCAACCGGCGACCAGATCGCAAAGACTGCGGATAAAATCGGTTTTTCAACCGACGCGCTCCAAGAGCTTAGATACGCCGCGCAAAACGCCACAGACCTAGGCGTAAACGCCGTAGACATGGCGCTACAGCGCTTCTCGCGCAGGGCTGCTGAGGCGGCAAATGGAACAGGTGAGGCGAAGGATGCGCTTGCTGAACTCGGTGTGCAGCTTACAGACGGTGCAGGCAGGATGCGGGACGCTGATGCACTACTGATGGACGTCGCCGACTCGATGGCGAACGTCAAGGGCGAGCAGGATCGCCTGCGACTTGCTTTCAAGCTGTTTGACAGCGAGGGCGCCGGGTTCGTCAACCTCCTTAAAAACGGATCGGCAGAGATTGCGAAGATGCGGAAAGAGGCGCATGACCTCGGAGGCGTACTTGGCGAGGACCAGGTGCGGGCATCCGAGGCGTTTGAGGATGCGATGCTGCGTGCCACAACATCGGTGAAGGGTGTGGCTCTCAATATCGGCGCAGAGCTCATGCCAGAGATACAGGCGCTTATCGACAGCATGACGGAGTGGATTCGCAACAACCGCGAGCTTCTGAACCAGCGCATCTCTACGTTTATAAATGTCCTCAAAATGACTGTTTCAGCGACAGCAGATGTGTTTCGGTATATCGTCTCTGCCGTATCTGCATTCATTGACGCTCTAGGAGGTGCTGAGAAGGCGGCGCGTTTTGTCGGGCTAGCTCTGCTCTATATGGCGTCCATGTCAATCGTCGCGGCGATCGGAGGCCTGCTGGGAACAGTCGTCAAGTTGGCAGCAGCGGTCAGGACAGTAGGGTTTGCGGCGATCTTCACCAGTGCTGTATTCAAACGCACAATACTTGGAGCAATCTTCACGGCCGCGCTACTCCTCGGGGAGGAGCTATACCTATGGTTTACCGGCAAGGGCAAAACCATGCTCGGGGAATGGCTCGGGTCGTGGGACGAGGTCAAAGCGAAGTTCACGACAATCATCGACACGGTAAAAGGGGCATGGGATCGGTTCACAACGTTCATGAGCGAATCGTTCGAGCGCGGCGCCGAGAACATCATGCAGATTGCAAAGTGGCTTCTCGATTCGATATCGGCACCGTTCGAGTGGATGAGCGGCCTGTTTTCCAGCGTGTCTCCGACCGCTGTCCAACCTGCATCCGCTCCTATCGGTGGAGGTGTTAGCTCTATGCAGAACATCAACGCAAACGTGACGGTAAACGCTCGATCGGGCATGTCAGAGAGCGACATCGCTCTTGTGCGAAGACAGGCGGAGCTTGGCATTGGAGACAGCCTGTCAAGGGCCGCAAGCAGGCTCGCTATAAATCAACCGGGGTATCTATACAATGGCGCTGATTGACGACATCTTCAGAAACGACACCAACCTGATCTTTCAGTCTGACACGATCCAGATAGAGGTGGACCTGCTGATGTCTGCAGGGCACGCACGTGCGGCATCAATCCCGGAAGATCCGGTAGAGACAGGAACGGTAACTGACCAGATCATCAACGGGCAGCGCATCGTATCGGTCCAGGGGTTCGTGACGAATCACCCTGTCGTGCTCGGCGGGGAGTCTGCGATACCAAACAGGGTACAGGATGTGTTCGATAAGCTAGATGAGCTATACGATTCCAGAGAGCCGTTTGCTGTTTTAACGCGGAGGAAAGTGTACGAGAACATGGCGTTTGAATCGCTGGCCCTTCCTGAGTCTGTCGATGAGGGGACAGACTCGATGATGTTCACAGCAACACTGAAGCAGATAACGATCCAGACCGCGGTATCCGTTGCGATACCTGCCGACATTCTGGCCGAAGAGGACCGTGGAGCGCTCCAGTCTCAAACAGATGCTGGGCGGCAACCAACAAAGCAGGCGACTGAATCAGAGGGGGGGAGGGCATCGCTGCTCTTCGGACTATTCAATTGAAAAAGCTCACGATTTTATCAAACGCCCCCGACCAGATCCAGAGAGTAAACGTCTACAACTGGTCAGGATATTTCCGCTTCGTCTGGAACGATATCGGCGAGCACTGGACTATGGACATCATGGACGAAGACAAGGTGCTTATCATCGGAACTATCAAGCTTGTCCCTGGGGTTCCGCTACTGCATCAGTACGTTAGTGCCGATTTGCCGGATGGCAACATGGTTCTGCTCGACACCGAGGGGACGAACGATGCTCCTACTCTCGACAACCTGAGCACTCGATACGTCCTTATTGTAGCGCCGCAGGAAGAGATAGATGCGGCTGTTTAACCGAGCGGTATCGCTGACGATTGGACCATCAGGCCAAGACGATATCGACCTATCCGGCTTTCGCATTGCGTTCGAGGTGACGAAGGACGACCGCGGACGACCGGCAAACTCTGCAACCATCGCAGTATACGGCTTGTCTCGAGACACGCGCAACAGGATCGAGCAGGGCCACAGAGTTACACTTGGGGCCGGGCATGACGGAATAGCCAGGACGATATTCGTCGGCGACGTCACGAAGATCGACGGCACGAGGGATGCGATAAAGATCGAGGCTGATGACAGCGCCGTGTCTATTTCGCGCATCAACGTAGCGAAAACGTATGATGCAGGAACACCAGCCGGTGACATGATCGCGGACATAGCTGCAGCTATGGGGTTCGACGGCGTAAACATTTCGGATGTTGAGGGCACGCTGAATGCAGGGTTCGCTGCTATCGGGCCTGCTGCTGAGGCCATAACCAACCTGACGGACCGGTTCGGGCTTGTGTGGACGGCACAGGACTATGAACTGTTTGTCACCCAGAAAAATGAGCCGATATCGACAGACATGCTCCTGCTGACATACGACACAGGGCTCCTTGACACACCTCAGCGCATCACCCAGGACAATTACCGCACGGTCACGACGAAGCCGATGTATCGAATCAAGGCTAGGCTGATCGGGCATTTTAACCCCGGCAGGATTGTTCAGATCGACACGGACGATCTGAAGGGTATTTTCCGAATCCAGAAGCTTAAGCACCATGGCGACACGCGCGGCCAGGCGTGGTATTCAGAACTGGAGGTAATCGAGAGATGAGCGATATCGTAAAGTCCATCATCGATGCGATGAACTACCAGTTTGCGACGCGGCACTTTTCACGCCCCGGTAGAATAGAAACGTTCGACAGCGCCACAGGGAAAGCCGGCGTCAAACCTCTTATACAGTTTCCAGTCAAAGATCGTGACACTGGCGTCGTCACAACTCTCGAGCTGCCTGTTATTAACGATGTCCCGATAGCTGTCATGCAGGGAGGCGGTGGCAGGCTTACGTTCCCGATCTCGGCAGGGGACCCATGCATGCTGATTTTTTCAGAGGTGTCTCTGGACGAATGGCTCGAAAGCGGGGGTGACCCTGACCCGCTCGATTTTCGGCGCAACCAGTTGAGCGACGCAATGGCTATCGTCGGGATACAGTCGTTCGCTGACTGGCAAGAGCCGTTGGCGGGCAAAACAGCACTACAGTTCGGAACCGGGGAAATATCGATAGACGAATCTGGTAAAATAGCAATAGGTAACAGTGCTGGGGAGCTGATCGACCTGCTGAGCCAGACACTCGGAGAGCTGGCATCGACAACAGTTGACACAACGACCAGCAACCCGGTTCAGCCTATCAACAACGCGGCGGCGTTCACGGCACTCAAAGCCATTGTAGACCAGCTTAAAGGAGCGCTCGGATGATCGACATTGACGGATATGATGACATTGTTTTCGACGGCACTGATATTCTCGTGATCGACAACGAAGACGCTCTTCGGCAGCGTGTCAAGCGCAGGCTGCTCACGTTTTACGGCGAGTGGTTTTTGAACAGAAAAAAAGGTGTTGATTACTTCGGGAAAGTGCTTGGAGTGCAGCCGCAGCCGCTTGTCGTGTATGCCGAATTCCGCAGGGTTCTGCAGGACGATGACGAGGTGGCAGGTATCAAGTCTCTGAACATTGACCTTGATAACGACGTTATGACCGTTTCCGCTGAACTCAATTCGGTGTACGGAATCATACGAATAGAGGAGGTGGCCGGTGGCTGATGAATTTACGCGGAGACGCACCGAAGAGATCCTGGAAGCCATGCTGTCGAACGCTCGTGCAAAGTTCGGCGCGTCGCTAAACGATACCGAAAGCGGGATCATGTACCAGCTCTTCGCTGTCACGGCGGAGCAGATCGCGGCGGCAGAGGCGGCGGCAGAGATCGGATACCTTGCGTTCGACGCTTCGGCGGTAGAGGGAACCCTGATGGATCGGCTCTATGCTCTCAACGGCCTTCCCAGACAGGATGGAGAGTCCGATACAAACTACCGGGAGCGCAGGCAGCTAACACTCGAAACTGCGGGGAACGGAACGGTGGAGTCCATCAGGGCGGCTATTATCAACGACGTAGCCGATGTGACGCAGGTGATCGTGTACGAGAACAAAGAGGCCACCACGTCGCCGGAAGGGATATCGCCGTACGCCATCCTTGCCGTTGTCCTGGGCGGAACGAATGAAGACATCGCGGAGAAGATTTTTGAAGAGATATGCGCAGGGACACCGACGGACGGGGACATTACGGTCCCAGTGGAGGACTCGCAGGGCATCTCGCACGATATCAGCTTCTCGAGGCCGACAGACGTTGACATCTACGTCGAAGTGAATATCGTAATCGACAGCAACTTCCCTCCTGATGGAGCAACGCAGATCCGGGATGCGCTTGTAGCATTCGGAGGCGAGCTTACGATCGGAGAAGACGTGCTTTATTCTCGGCTGTTCACGCCCGTAAACTCAGTACCTGGGCACTATGTCAGTAGCCTGCTAGTCGATATCGTTGACCCACCAGTCGGAACATCGAACATCACGATCGACATCAACGAGCTCGCAGCGTTCGCCGGAGAGAGGATTACAGTAAATGCTACCTGATCGTGACTCGGTAACGCTCGCAAAAAACAGGATTCTGTCGCAGGACAAATATAGCCAGAACCTGAACTCGATATTGGAGATTATGGCCGGAGAGGTATCGAGCCTATATGATCGCATTCAGGCGTACACAAACGGACGATATATCGAGGCCGCAACAGGTCAAATGCTTGACACGCTAGCACTTCTGCCGTATCTGTACAGACCATCACTTGGGAATACCGACAGCTCCGGGTATTTCGGTTTCAACGACGACCCAAGCGCAGACGGGTATAACTATTTTGACGAGTCCGGAGTTTTGAACACATTCACATTGACGGGCGGGGTATGGCAGGAAATAGCCCCATCACGTTATTCTGTGGACGGAGGCTATTTCGGATTCTCTGATGATCCGGACGCATTGGGGTGGGGCGGCGATGGGGAGTACGAAACGCAGCTATATCTACACGACCTGGACGAAGACGGATATCTTTCAATCACGGAAAGCTTTCGACCTGCTACTGACGAAGAGTTCAGGGCATTCATCTACGCGAAAGCGCGGGCGAACCGGTCAGCAGTGACAACTCCGGACTATATCGATATAATATCATTAGCGAGCATGGGACTTCCGGTGTACGTAAACCGGAAGCTGAGAGAGCTTGAAGTCGTTATCGGTGATCCGAGCCTGTCAACGCTCAGAAAAAACGCGATAGAGTACGCTACACCGTCGCCGGCAGGAGTGAAAATCACGTTCCTTGGGACTGTCGACCCAGGGGGGACGTGGGATTTCGGCGGGACAGGGATAAACCCATGGTAAGGAGATGCAATGGCAATACATGACGTTCCCGAGCTTCCGCGCTGGGCAACCGGCGCGACGGCTACAGTGATAGAGCCCGACGAGTCGATTAAAGATGCAGGGTACAATTCAACGTTCAAGCCTGTGCGTGAGTTCGACAACTGGCTTACAAAGTACACGTACTACGCAATCAAACACGTTCTGGAGTCCGGCATTACCGGATACAACGATGAGCTCGAATTTAAAAAAGGCGCAGTGTGCGTCGGCCGCGACTGGAAACTGTATCAGTCTCAGCAGGACGAGAATATCAATAATGACCCTGAAACGGACGACGGGACATGGTGGAAGGCTCCGAACTTCCCCGATGCGACCGAGGCCGGGCATGCGATTACAAAAGGCCAGCTCGAAGCGGGCTACATCACATCGGAAGGCGCTACCGTAGCCTTTTTGGCGAAAGCATCGAATCTGTCGGACCTTTCTAGCAAGCCTGCTGCAAGGACAAACCTCGGCGTGTACGGAAAATCAGAAGTATTCACGAAGGCCGAGACAAATGCAGAAATAGATGCCAAGCTGAAGGCTGGGTCCGGCGTATCAACAAGCGACTCCGAAGAGAATTTTTATTTTGAATCTCCGTTCGCAACTGATTGTATATCTGTCGTGACCCAGAGGAACACCGCCAACGGGGAACAAATTCTTCCAGTGGTATCATGCAATAAGTACGGATTTATAATCGACCGCGACAGTTCTTTTGACGGAAACCACCCGTTTACGTATATAGCAGTCGGGTACTAAGGAGATGCTATGGCAACACTAAAAGCAGACCTGCCCCGCTGGGCAACAGGAGGAGCAGGCGGAACCCCGACCGTAACGGAACCGTCCGGAGATAACAAGGACCTTGGATGGGACGAGGCGACGAACCCGATCAGGGCACATGCGAACTGGAAAGACCTGAGCACATATGAAGCTCTTTTGGACCTGTTCCAAAGCGGGATTGCACAGTGGGCGAGCGACATCGACTACCCTGAAAACGGAGCGGCCAATGTTCCCGGAGTTGGCCCTGTTGTATGCGTGAATGCTGCGGGATCAGTAGGGGATGAACCAGAACTTGACGACGGGACTAATTGGGTGAACATGATACCAATTCACGTCGTGGCATCAACATCGCAGGCATACGGCATCCCGCTTAAAAAAGGTACTATTATTGTCTCGACCAGCACGCTGTCCAGGTATATAGCAAGCGCTGTGCTCCCTGCATCAAATAGCGTGCTATCGGGAGATGTCGTAGAGATCACGAGCCCACTCAGCGAGATCACGACAACAGCGAACACATGGACGGCTCCTCAACGAGCAGCCATCAAAAACATTCCATTTGCATCAAGTATCTCGCTCGATCTCGCATCTAGCCAAAATTTCCGCATCACCGTCGACAGCTCTGGAGCATGGAGCATTGCAAACCCATTTTGCGACACCATTACCGTTACCGTCGATGAGGTCGCAGACAGCACTCTGTACACTACTTCGATCAACGGCACCGACTTCAGCCACACAACCGCTGCATCTGGAGCTACAGCTCTCACTATTGCGGCAGCACTCGTGTCGGCGATTAATGCCGGTTCAGAGCCGGTTACAGCGTCCGATAATGGAGACGGAACCTACGATCTTACGGCAGACATATCCGGTACGCTATTTACTCTGACGCAGGACATCCGCCAGCGTAACAGTATTGAGGGGCAAAGCGGTGATATCTACATCATATTTGAGGATGCAGCGGCATCGGCTCCATCATGGCCGGACCCTGCTACAACTGGGGTGATTAGTTTCGGAGATGAGGGCATCCCCAGTGCCACGACGGGCAGAGTAGTTGCGAACTACAGGGTAGAGCGGTTGGACATCGCCCGGGGTACATTACCTCCAGGTGTCATATTGACGTGGGGGGAACAGTAATGCTGTGGCCGCCCCCATTCCAACAATCTCAACAAGGGTGGGATCTATCAGATTTTTCATACAACGGGATTAGTAAATACGTCGGTGCGGATAACTACGGGCCAACTTCGGTTAGATTTTCACCCGATGGGCTGCGTATGTTTATCCTGGGTGCATCCAAAATTTGTCAGTACATTTTGACGGAAGCTAAGAACGTTAGCACTGCGGTATTAGACTATACCTATGCACTAAGCGGGAGTACGGGATATGACTATTCGTTCTGTTTCAACAGCACAGGAACCGCTATTTTAGTAGCCGGTGGCGGGGCATCAACTACTAGATATGTGTGGTTGCATACGTTAACAACTGCATATGAATTAAGGTCTGCATCATATACCGCAGTATCACCGGATTTGCAATCTACATTTTCGATAGATATTTTGGGTATCCAGATGCATGCAAATGACCTAAAAATGTATTTGACATCATATGTATCAACAACGACGATATCGCTCAAAGAATTTACATTTACAACCGAATTGGATATCACGACTGCATCACTGACAAATACCTACAGCGTCCTGACATCAACATCAAATATGACAGCAATTGATTTTGCAATAGAGCAAGACGGGTCGTCAATTGCACTGTTTTATACGTCCTCAAGCGCATGGTATATAAGTCAAATTGATTTTGGCTCACAATGGGATTTTACGGCTCCTACGCAACGCAGCAATGTGGACGTTACAAGCCTGATAATCACCACTAATTGCTATGGTTTCGATGTGGACTACGACGGTTTGTACGCATATACCTGCGACTATGCAACAGACACGGTCGTACAACTTACATCAATAGGAGCTTAAGATGTTTTATTGGATAAAAACTGATACTGGGATAGAACGGTTTAAGCATGGGATGGTCGTAGGCGGATTAGTGCGACCCAAAGGATGGCCCGAATCGCTGACGTCGGAAGAGCGTGCTAGATACGGCATACTGCTCGAAGTGAGTGAGACGCCGCTGCCGCTGGGAACCGATGAGAAATATGGGCCGGAGGAACGCACCGAGGCCGGAGGGGAGCTTCGCATTACGCGGCCTGTCGTGCAGATGGCGGCGGAGGAGACCGCCGCGCGAACCGCGGCTAAAGCAGAGGCCGAATTCCGCGCCGCCATTGCTTCCATAAAATCCGGGTACACGGACGACGAACGCGAAACATGGGACCAGCAGAAGAGCGAAGCGCAGGCGCTGGTGCTCGATGAATCCGCCGCGACCCCAATGATCGACGGTATGGCCGAAGAGCGCGGCGTCGCCAGGCGCGACATCGCGGAACGTATTCTGGCCAAGGCCGACGTCTACGACCGCGCCGCAGGGCGGGCGCTCGGGAGGATGCAGAGGATCAAAGACGATCTTGGGGGGCAATCGTAATGCAAAACGATCCCAGCAACTACCCAAATGGATACTCTCTCATCACATATGTGTGGGTTATTATGCTCGCAATATGGGGCGGGATAACTCACAATATCAGAAAAATACGCAGCGGGGAATTACATAGATTCAGCATGGCCGAAATGATTGGCGATGTCACGATCAGCGGATTCATCGGAGTTCTGACATTTTGGCTATGCGAGTACACGAAAATCGATCCTCTTCTTGGGGCAGTGATGATCGGCGTATCTTCGCACATGGGGGCCAGGGCGATTCTCCCGATGGAGAAATTGTTTGGTGTTTGGCTCGAAAAATTCTCAAAATAGAGGAGAAAAAAGATGCTTGATCAAATCGTAGGGTACTTCAAGGATAACGGGCTTGGTCTTCTTGGTTCCGTAGCCGCTTCCGTGGCAACCGGGAACCCGGCTCCGCTGATCGCAAAAGTAGCGGGAACGCTTGGCACAGACCATACCGAAGAAGCGGTAGCGCGGAAGCTGGCCGAGGGGGACCCACAGACGCTGGTGAAGCTCCGCGAGCTGGAGTCTACCGAGCGGGTCGTACTGGAGCGCATGCAACTGGAGCACAGCCGCGGCGTGATGCAGGACGAGCACGCGGACCGGGCGGACGCACGCGAACTTTACAGGCATGACAGCGGGCAACAGAAGACCCTAGTGCGGCATGCGATGGTACAGTTCTATTTCGTCGTTATCTTCGGTTCGCTCGGGTATGTGATGATTGCGGAATATATCGACGACAAAGGTCTGGCCATGGCGATGTCAAGCTTCATTGCGTCGGCTCTGACCATGGTGACGAACCGGATGATGACGATAGATAACTTTTTTTTCGGCTCCTCGTCAGGGTCAAAGCTGAAATCAGCAAAAGGGGCATGAGATGGTTACGATGTACGGATGGATTGAAAATCTCGAAGGCCAGGCGAAGGCGATATGCGACTGCCTCGGGCATGGGGCGCACGGGACGGCGGCAGAGATGATTATCGAAACGGCAGCTGCCGAAACGGGCATTGGCAAGATTAAGGACACGACGGTAGGGGCAGGAATGGGGCTTACCCAGTTCGACAAGATGCCGTTTGAAGACATCAAAGCTCGGTCGATGTCCCAGCGCGACAAGATCATCGACCGGCTGAAGATCGACATTGAACTTGTCGAATGGACAGACCTCCGCTACAACCCGTTCCTGGCGCTGCTTTTCACGCGGCTGCACTATCGCCTACGGCCTGAGCCTATGCCAAAGTCGCGTCTGGAACGTGCCGCGTATTGGAAAAAATGGTATAACACCGAAGCAGGAAAAGGAACAGAAGGGCACTACCTACAAATGTGCGATTTGTACTTGCCCTAATCCTTTCTCACCACAATTATTTCGTACTCAGCATCAACATCGAACGAATCGACATCGATGAGACCGACCTTATTGTCACCTTTGTAGACGTTAAGGAATGTGCAGCGTTCGCCTGCCGTCCCGATGCAGTCATACTGCGCCACAATGTCGTCGGACTCGATCCTGACGCCAGTGAAGTCGAACTCATCGGAACGTAGAAGAATCTCTGCCGCCTTCTTGACGGTCTCGGAGTCCTTTTCGATCTGGTCGAACAACTCATCAATAACAGCGAAAACCCGCAGCATATGGTCTGAATGCTCAAGCCCTTTCGCAAGGTTCCAGATGGCTTTCTGCTTCGCTTCCTCGCGCGTCATGCGTTTTCCTTCAAGGTGCTCTCGCCATATCCGTAAAACTCATACACCCACACCCACGGGTTGCCGTCCCAATCGAGCGGTGGTTTGTACGGCAGGTTTCTCCATACCGCGGTTTCAAATGCGTCTTTGTGTGATGAAAAATATCCATCTTTTTCAGGGTCAACAACGTATCCAATCACATGCCTTGATCGAGACGTGGGTGCACTCTTGACAGATTTGATAATCCCCTCCGCAATCGCATCCTCTTCGCTGATATCCTGCAACCGCTCCGCACGGACACTTTTGATGCGGTCGCGGGCGAACCCGTTGCCATCTTCGTCGGTGAGTGAAACTTCCTCACCTATTACATAGGGTGAATACCCATCTTCAACTATCAATTTGAATAATTCATCATATGAGTAATGGATAAGAAGACCGTATTCTGATACCCATGTAAAATACCCGCTGTCTTCATCCATTGGTTGCGGCTTCATAGGCCGCCGCGTCATCGTCTTTCGCTTTGCGAGGTAGGCTTCCTTGCCTTGCTGGCTAAGCTTGATTGTCTGCATCATGTGCCACCTTTCAACTTGTAAGCGCCGCGGCTATGCGCTGCACTACATCAACCTGGTTCCCCTCCACGAATATCGTGATCGAGGCCCCGCCGTCTTCGCGCCTGTCAACCTGGATGCGATGCACCCGTACCGGGGCGCCTGGCTCCAGCTTCGTGTGCGGCCCCTTGCTCCGCGCCAGCTCTTCGACCGACTTCCGCGAGTAGACCCCGCGCCCGTACTTCCTGACCTGCTTCGCCCAGTACGCCCTGAAGGTGTCCATTGTGACCCCGAGGATCTTCGCCGCTTCTTCGCTGCGGATCTCGTCTTCCGGGTTGTGGAACGACGTCGCCCATGGTTCCTGTTCCGTGCCCCCGTCTATCTGATACTTGATCATGAGGAGATCGTGGTTGGAGTAGGCCTCGGCGTCGGGATCGATATTCCCGAGAGCTTCACAGGCCCTGCAGAACTTGAACGGGTCAACGTCGAGCCGGATTAGGGCCTCCGTTTTGGAGATCATCTCACACCTCCCGGAACACGTACTCCGGGTAGCGTTTGAGAAAGAGTTTTTTCTTGATCACGTAGACCTTGTCCTTCGCAGTGGCCTCGGACTTCACGTCTTCGACAACTGTGTGGCCGCTGTCGTCGGTGTAGCTGAAGTCAGCGTGGTACGTGATCCGCTTGTGGGTCTTGCCCTCGCGATCGACGAACGCGTCCTGGAGGGTGAACACCGGCTGCAGCATCAGCTTCGTGATCTTCTTGGCACGGGCCAGAAGCTTCAACTCGAGATACCGGCCGCCCTCCTTCTTAGAGTCGAAGTTGTAGCCGTCGATCTCTACCTTCTGGTTGCCGTATTTACGCCGATGGCCCGGTAGCTCTCTACTCAGTTTCGCCGATTTCATGTAACACCTCCATCAATGAAACTGCAGATTTTCTTTAGCCTCTGCAGCAGACCTAAGACCTTTGACAAACTGCTCAGTATTGTTCTTGTGTGGCTCTACGAGCATTGGAAGCAGTTCTTCAAGAGCACCGGCTATTGCCGCGCAGTTTTCGTGTGGAATTTCCCCTTCACAATCACTGTGATAGAGAAGTTCATGAAGCGCTGACGGCTTCAAGCAGTCCCATTTGATAGGCAGGGTCTTGTCCAACATGATTAAGGTGTGCCCAGCTATTTCGTCTTCCGGCCCGTAGTAGAGTGTAGGGATTCCAAAAGCAGGTCTGCGATTAACAAGAGGGCTGTAGAATCCTTCCATAAGATCAAGAGGTGGGAGACCAGCAGCGGATGCAATCTCCCTGCGCCATGCCATAAAACTTCCGTATGGGCCATGCCATGCATCGTGTGAACAATCGAGTCCCATGGCCTACTCCTCTCCGCCGAATGCGTAGAAGTTCTCGATCGCTGCCTGGATACCGGCAGGGTCTCCCATGAATGCATCGATGTTCTCGACCGTCAGCCCCATCTCCGTTACGAACCGGTTCAGGTCCTGGCGCTTTACCCCGAGCTGGATCAGCCTCGGATAAGCATTTGCCACGGACAAGCTCACCTCGTTGTTAAACGCTGCGACCCTTTGCCCGGGCGTACTCGTCGCGGTCGAGCTCTTTCCCGTCTGGCCCCCGAACAGGTCGGATGCCCCTCCGTCGTCAATTACCTCGCCGGTCAGCGTGTTGTGCGTTGGCGGATTCTCGTCTTCCGGCCATACCTCACCATCTTCTTCTGCGGCTTTAGCTTTAGCCTCCGCCTGCTCCCTGCCAATCTCCGCCTTCCGGTCCTCAATCTTTTTGAGCAGCGAGTGATAGGTGATGTCGGAGCGGAACTTCACGCCGATCGTTTCGGCTTCTGTCTTGAGGGCTTCAAGCTTTTCGTCTACCTTGGGCTCAGGCTCATTAGTTTTTACACTCCCCATGTTGTTGAGTGCTTCCTTGAGGTCGTCCGACTCTTCAAACCAGTCCTCAACCGAGCTCATTCCGTCACGCAGCGAGGAGTAGATTTTCCGAAGTGACAGCACATGCGCCGGACGGATCGTATCGATGCGCCGCTGGATGCGTTTCTCAAGCTGTTTTTTTGTAACCCCAATAGCCTCAAAAGCCGTAACAATCTTCTGGATCGCTGCCGGCGAGGTGTCGGCGTTGGCCGTCAGTGTGACCTCACACTGGTTTACCGCCGATTCGATTACATCCCCTGGAATAACGGACAGTATGCAGGCTCTGAGGCGACGGGCGCCATTGTTTGCAACCATCTCGTAGACATCGCGGGGGTCTTCGATCCTGTTCCGGCCCTTACGGGTGTGGCGAACGTGTGGCACCTGGAAGACGATCTCCTTGCGAGTGTTCGTCTCAACGTCCCATGCGTATGCCATTACCGTCGATTCGCCGCCGCTCTGGTCGAGCTCGCGCATTCCGAACTGGATATTTCCCCACTGCTGGGCGACGGCCTCCGCCAGCCGGATTGACGGCCCGGTGATCTCAGTACCGCCCCTGGCGTATGAATAGAGTGCCGATTCAGCCAAAGTCGGCCGGGTGCACGCGTTGAGAATGCGGTCCATCGCCGCCACCTGATCGCGCGGGTTTGACTTCGCCAGGATCATGGCGGCCTGGACTTCTGCAATTTGCCGATGTTGGTCGCTGGCGGCAAGCGCACCGCCGGCTGGTGCCGGGGTCATGTTTTGCTGAAACGGATTAGATACCGTAATGCTGCTCTGCATAGAATCTCCTTTTACGCTGATGCATTTTTCTTGTAGAACACGTAGCTTGGCAGCTCGATTGTCTGCACTACGTCACCGTTGGCCGTGTCAACATAAAGAGGGCGCCTATAGTTGTCGATCTCGCGCAGGATGCGGAACGCCCTGCGATATTCGTCACGCCCGAAATCCCGTGCGACATGATCAAGCTCGTAGATTCCGACCATGTACGGAGGCTTCTTTTCCACTGCGATGAAAATGAACCTAGAAACCCGCTTCCCGGACGCTCGCATGACGTCGCAGTAGAACGGATCCTGAATGTAGTATCCGAAGTTTGCCACGGCCTTGGCGAATCCGTCAGGGCTGGCGTCCTCTGTGCTCTTAATATCGACGACGATGCCGTCTCGCTCCCGGTAGTAGTCCGGTCTGCATTTGCACGCGATCCCGTCAAGATCCGCAAAGTGTGACGATTCAGCGACACCATCGGAAAGCAAGAATTGCGCTTCTGGATGCGACAGCACGGAATCTGCTGCCCCCTTGGCGGTTTCGTAATCTTTTGCAGCCAGGACTGTCTTTCCGACGGAAGCGTCTACGAATTCGGCCCACGCCTCTTTACCAGCCTTGGTGCGACGATCAACAGCTGGTGCAACTGCAAACTCTTTTTCAAAATCGTGCGGCTCCAGGGTCAGCTTGTGGATCGCTGAGCCGATATCGAGGTTCTCTCCAGATATCTCCTGCGGATGCAGATAGCCGTAAGGGTTTTTAAGCAGGGTTTTTACCAAGCTGCTTCCAAGCGCTGAATGCGCGTGATACTCTGTATTCGTCATCTTCCGTCTCCTTTATACCAGCGCCTGGCCTTGTCCCAGCGCTTCTCACGGGTGCGGTAGAGGTAGACGTCAGCCGCAACCCAGCCAATGGCCATTCCGCCAACAATGCAACCCGCTATTACGATCCAGTTCATCACAAAATCCTTTCGGCCAGTTCGGCCAGTTTATGTTCGATGTTGTCTAGCCATTTGTTGAGGCAGTTAAGACAGTTCTTCATGATTTTTCCCAGATGGGTAACAACCAATCTGGCGACCTCCTCATTCGCTCCCATTGCTTTTGCATAGTCAATATACTGCATCATTCCAACCTTCCTGGTTCGTAGTCCCACTCCCAGCTCCCCCCTCGGTAGAGGAGGTCGTTGGTGACGTCGGAGAGCTTGTGCTTGATTCTGAGCCCTCTTCTTTCATCAGGGCTGACAACTCTTCCTTCGCTTCTCTGGGCTGCTTGTTGTGAGCCCTGTTTCTTTCCGCGTGGCCGATCGGATATTCGCCCTTGATCGCGGCCGTTACTATTCTTGATGCATGGCACATTTCATCTCCTAACCAGCATGGCCTTACCGCCTTCAGCATGGATTTTGCAGAACAATCTCTGCGCCTCTTTCCTGTTTGTTGTCTGAGTTGTTGAGCCGTTTTGCTCATAGACTGTGTAGATCATTGCTTTTCCTCTCTTCAATTCCAAAACAATGCGCGTCGCCCCGTTTCATCTCTGCGTGCGACCGATGATCAGTGTCCCGCTGTATTCCGCATTGCTTGGATGGACCCGGCCGATTGCTCAACCAGTAAAACCATTGTACGCCAACAATCCTTAGACAAATATTAAAAGTTACACGAAACAGTAAATAAGTTTTTCATAATGATTAAGCTATTATTTATTTTGTAAATCGTACAATTTGAGAACAGAACATTAAAGGGGGTATCTGTGGTACATCTGGAAGAGAAGAGAGAAGACATTATCAAGTTCTATAATATGGGAATGTCTATCAATAAACTGGCGAAGCATTTCAAGTGCTCGTCTCCTACCATGTCGAAGCATCTTGCAGCGTGGGGAGTTCGTGAAATTCAGAGAGTTAACAACATGATTAAAGAATGTGAGGAGACGGAAAAATGACAACGACACTGAACAAAATAAAAGAACACTCCCCATGCAAAGAAGGCTGGGAAACCCTACTTCGGTCTCTCGGGAAGACAAAAGCGGATGACGAACCACTGAAAATCTCACACATCGTTGAATCCAACGGGGTACAAGACGCTACCTGGTGCCTGAGGGCCGTAGAAGGCCACGACCGCGAAATAAGACTTTTCGCTGTTTGGTGTGCAAGACAGGTGCAGCATCTCATGACAGATAAAAGGAGCCTCGAAGCGCTGGCTGTTGCGGAGAGGTTCGCTGACGGCGCCGCTACCGAAGCGGAGCTCTATGACGCACAGGCCGCAGCACAGGCCGCAGTACGGGACGCAGCACAGGCCGCAGTACGGGACGCAGCATGGAGCGCAGCGGACGCAGCATGGAGCGCAGCACGGAGCGCAGCACGGAGCGCAGCGGACGCAGCATGGAGCGCAGCACGGAGCGCAGCACGGAGCGCAGCGGACGCAGCATGGGACGCAGCATGGGACGCACAAAAGCGAAAGCTGCTTGAAATTTGTGAGGAGGCGGTGAGAGCATGAAGCGCGTCTATCTAGTCAGCGTTTCAGGCGGCAAGGACTCGGCTGTGACATGGGCATGGATGGAGAAGCACTACGCAAACAAGGGTGAAATCGTCCCCTACTTCGCCGATACCGGGTGGGAACATCCGCTGACATACGACTATCTCGACTACCTCGAAGAGTTTTTCGGCAAGAAGATTCGCCGGATCAAGAGCGAGCAATACGTCGGGTTCGAGGACATGTGCATCAAAAAGAAAATGATCCCGAACCGGGTAAAGCGTTTCTGTACCCAAAAACTGAAACTACTTCCATCTCAGGCGTTTATAAAAAGCTGGTTTGCCAAAGGTTACACGGTTGTAAATGTGACAGGGGTTAGAAGGGATGAGAGTGCGAAACGAAGCGGTGAGCAGCGCTGGAAATTTTCTTTTTTCTCCGGCGCGTCAGATGTTACAAAAACCAACATCAAAAACGGTATTGGCTGCATCGTGTTCCAGCCGATTGTCTACTGGTCGGTGCATGACGTCTACGCCTACGCGGATCAGGTAGGAGTCAAGCTCAACCCGCTCTACTACATGGGCTTCTCCCGCGTAGGATGCTACCCATGCATCAACGCCAACGTCGGCGAGATTGGCCTTCTCGACGCCGAGCGCGTGCAGCGCATCAAAGAGCTCGAAGATGCGGTCAGTGATGCGTCTGGGAAAAAAGTTGTTTTTTGGCATCAAAGCGGAACGCCGGTCAGCATTGAAAAACATCAAAAAAAATACGCCTACAACACCCTGGGCCTAGACCTTGGGTGTATCAATCACTTAGGAAAATGCGAATGACTCGGCAGCCAATAAAAGCCTCCGAAATCATGGAGATCATCATCGAGCGGCACCAGGTGAGAATTATGAGCCACCGGTTCCGACTTGGTTAATATTATCAAAGCTGAGGAGCAGCAATGAAACTCAAAGACGTAAAACCAGGGGAAGAAGTATTCGTAACCACATGCTCACGCTTAGCTCCTCCTGAAGCCAGTGCACTTGTCGGCCACTGCTGTAAAGTATTGAGCATTTACGGCCATGTTGTTGTTTTGGAAGCCCCCGACAAAAGTGGGGAGTGGGGCTTTCTTGCAAGCGACCTTGAAGAGCTTCGATATCCGAAGGAGTGGTAATGACATTTGCAGAAATAGGTAAAGTTCTCGGCATTACCGCGACAAGAGTTAAGCAGATCGAAAAGTCCGCTATGGAGAAGATCCGCATGACTATGAAAGAGCGCGGGTTGACTTTTGATTATTGGGAGGTTGATTATGACTTATGATGAATTCATACAAAGAAAAAGGCACGAAAGTGCTGAATTCGGATTTAGCCCCGTTTTTATCCCGGATTGCTCTTTTGATTTTCAACAGCATATCATAGATAATGCAGTCAGAAAAGGTCGCATGGGCATATTTGCAGATACAGGACTTGGAAAAACACTTATTCAAATTTCAATCGCTCAAAACATGATTCAGAAAACAAATGGGAAGGTTCTTATTTTGACACCTCTTGCAGTTGCTTTTCAATTTATCGACGAAGCAGAAAAAATAGGTGTAGATGATATTGAATATTCCAAAGATGGAAAGCATTCAAAAAAGATTGTCATTTGTAATTATGAGCGTTTGCATCATTTTGATAGTAAAGACTTTCAATGTGTTATTCTGGACGAAAGTTCAATTTTGAAAAACTTCAATGGGCAAATCAAAAATAAGATTACATCGTTTATCAAAAAAGTTCCATATCGATATCTTGCAACCGCTACACCTTCGCCTAATGATTTTATCGAATTAGGTACGAGTAGCGAGGCATTGGGGTATATGGGATACACGGATATGCTGACAAAGTTTTTCCGAAATAACCAGAATAGCGTTGATAATAATAACCGTAACATCGGTGAAAAATTCTATCTCAAACCGCATGCGGAACAAGCATTTTTCCAATGGGTTAATACATGGTCAATGATGATCAAAAAACCTTCTGATATTGGCTTTTCAGACGAAAGATATGCTTTGCCTGAACTTATTACTAATAGCCATGTGGTAAAAAACAATTCGCTTTTCGGTAATGGAAAATTATTTATTACGGAAGCAAAAACAATGCCTGAAATACGGGAAGAACAGAAGCAGACCGAAAAGGAAAGATGCGAAGAAGCTGTTTCACTTGCAAGCGGAAAGACGTCCGTATACTGGTGTAATACAAACAATGAAAGTTCATTGCTCAAAGAAATGGATTGCGATGCGGTAGAAATCATTGGCAGCCAAAGCATAGAGCAGAAGGAGGAAACATTACGAGCATTCGCTCATGGGGATATTAAAAGAATCATCACAAAGGCAAAGATGACAGGGATGGGCCTGAATTGGCAACACTGCAACCACTCCGTATTTTTTCCGACATGGAGTTACGAACAATACTATCAAGCAGTAAGACGCTTTTGGCGTTTCGGTCAGACAAAAGACGTGACGATTGATCTTGTTATTTCGGAAGGGCAAACAAGGGTGATGAAAGCCCTGCAAGAGAAAACACAAAAGGCACAGGAACTATACGCAAATCTTGTTAAAAATGTGAATTGTGAATATATAGAAACAAAAAATTCCGATCTTAAAAAGATCGAATTGCCAAAATTCTAAGGAAATGAAAATGACAAAAGTGAAAAATCAAGTTCTGACGGATAGATATGCAATTTATAATGATGATTGCATGAACGTTATCACGCAATTGGAAGATAGAATCATTGATCTATCAGTGTACTCTCCCCCATTTGCCGGGCTTTACAATTACAGTTCTGATCCGAGAGACTTTTCAAACTGCGAAAGCAAAGAACAGTTTTTGGAACAATACGAATTTCTCATCAAAGAAATGGCAAGGATTACAAAGCCTGGGCGCATCAATGCAGTTCATTGCACAGATGTTTTTGATAATACTTGCCGCCTTTGGGACTTTCCTCACGAGATAATAAAACTGCACGAAAAATACGGTTTTGAATATCGTAATCGTATTACCATTTGGAAAGAGCCGCTGAAAGTCAGAATGCGAACTATGGTCCAAAGCCTAATGCATAAATTCATTGTTGAGGACAGCACGAAATGCTTTACCGCAATGCCTGACTATATGCTTATTTTTACGCGCAAAGGAGAAAATGAAGTTCCTGTAACGCACCCATTCGGTATCAATGAATACGCAGGAGAAATCCCTATCCTACCAAACATTCTACGCGCATGGAATAATGCAAATGGTACGGACTTCAATGCGGATGAGCTTTGGGATCATCTTAATAAAACAAACGATGATGAGAAAATCACGAAACTGAACCACTACATTTGGCAACGGTATGCCTCTGCCGTATGGGATGATATCCGTATAGACAATGTACTTCCATTCAGAGACGCAAAAGAAGAGGACGATGAAAAGCATGTTCATCCGTTGCAACTTGACGTTATCGACCGTATCGTCGAGCTGTATAGTAACCCTGATGAGGTTGTATTCACTCCGTTCATGGGTGTTGGAAGCGAAGTATTCAGCCCGGTATCGATGGGACGTAAAGCTATTGGTATTGAATTGAAAGATAGCTACTTTAAGCAAGCTATAATTAATATGAAAGAGGCCGAAAAACGTTACGAAAAAAAATATGTTCAGCCAAGTCTATTTTAGACTCGACCTGCCGGCGCTGATAGCGCTGGCCGCAACAATTTGCATGAAAGTGAGAAAAGCCATATGGGCTACCCGGAAATTTACGAACACGATGACACCGAGCAAGTCGGCTACAGCAATCACCCACAGAATGGCGGATACATCAACCGTGAATGGGAAGGCCTAGGTGGCTGGATTGTCAAGGAAGCGGACGACCTATTCGTCGCGTATTACATGGGCGAGGAGATCGGAAGCGCGAACACGTTCGACCTGGCTAAGATGCTGATCGAGAATGAGGCTGGATGGTGACATGAGAGTCCTGACACAGAAAGAGAAGGCCGTCTTCGAGGCTGCCTTCACAAGCATCATGCGCGTCGCATCCGTCGAAGCCGATATCGTCATGGATATCGTCGCAGTGGGCCAGAAGCTGCCGCAGGCGTACGTAGACCTTATGTTCGAGCTTGGAGGCATGGCGACAATGCAGAACCTATTCTGCCCGCTCTACAAGGAAAAGGCGATGGGGTGGTTGATTGAATACTGCTTCCGGCTCAGACTGCAGCCACGTGCTTTTGAGTTCAGGGGGATGCTGGCGATCAACAGGCGGCCGATCCCTGCCGAAGAGCACACGTATATGCAACATTCGCAGGAAACATGATATAATCGTAATCTCGCCCGGCAGTGCCGACCGCTGGGCATTAAGTCTTAATAAGCAGCTCCGATGCGCCATCCCGGCCCCGCTACGAGCTGCCTATTAAGCCTTAAAGTTGGGCCGGGAATCCCTTCTTTTTGGCTAATTCAAACAAAGGATTAGCTTGAAACTCACCGCAAAATCATTTGAAGCGAAAGCAAAAAAGGCAATTTTGTCTAACGGTTCCTCACGCTATGACCTCAACGTGCTAGTTAACAAAGCCGTACATCAACTTAGAACATCAAAAGAGCACGATCCTGAACTCGCACATCAGGTGACGATTGCGAAAGAGCTTTTGAGATTGGAGCTGGTGTAGTGGCACGGATCAGAACGGTAAAGCCTGACCTATTCAGGCACGAAGAGCTCTTTGAAGCCGAGCGCGTTAGTGGTCTACCGCTGCGCCTGGCGTTCATCGGACTCTTCACGGTAGCCGATCGAGATGGTAGATTCAAGTGGCGCCCGCGGCAGCTGAAGCTCGACGTGCTCCCATATGACGATATCGACTTTTCACGCGTGCTTGACGCGTTAGCCACGCGTGGCTTTATCGTGAAGTACACCAAAGATGGGGAGCATTTCGGGTTCATACCGACATTCACGACCCACCAGGTCATCAACAACAGGGAAAAAGAGTCAGAACTCCCACCTTACGAGGATTCAGAGACAGAAGAGCCCGAAAATACGGAGAATGATCAACGCGTGGACGACGCGTGCCAGACGCGTCACGTTCCTGCACAAGGGGAAAGGGAAGGGAAGGGAAGGGAAAAGGAAGGGGAAGATAATACATGTCGCGACTCTGGCGAGCTCGACGAAGCGAAAGAGGTAGCCTACCATCTCCTCGGAAGAATTGTGAATCACAAGCCGAATTTCAAGAAGCCGTCCGACAAAGCATTCGATGGATGGGTGAACGATATCGGGAAATCACTGCGTATTGACGGCAGAACGAAGCAGGAGCTCTTCGGCTGCATCGAGTGGATATACACTACGAAGGACGGAGAGTTCTGGATACCTAACATCCTGAGCGGAAAGAAGCTCAGGGAGAAGTTCGACACGATGGAAGCGAAGATGATGAACAGCAGGGAATACCGTAATGCTAAGACAATCAAGGAGTGGGAGCCGACGAACCCGATGACTGGAAAACCATACACGGAGGAAGAAAATGCTTACGAAATCTCTTTTTGACGAGATGATGTTCATGATGTGCGAGATTTACAATCGTGAAGCAAAGAAGCTTCTGCTCAACGGCTATTGGATGATTCTGAAGCACATGAGCGACGACGACTTCAAGGCCGCAATTTTGTCGTTACTGGCAACGAGACAGTCACCAGCAATGCCGAAGCCTGCCGAGATCATGGAATTTATTCGACCTGACCTCGAAGCAATCGCAACGCTTGCCGTTATCGACATTGAGAACGCGGTTAGCCGGCACGGAGTCTACTCCAGCGTATCGTTCGACGACCCAGTCGTAAACAGCATCGTCGATCACCTCGGCGGATGGATAGCAGTATGCAGAATGGACCTCAACGACTGGAAGTTTGCGAAGAAAGAAATTCCTAGGCTGTACGGGGTCTATGCCAGGAGGGAACGACACCCGGAGCACCTGGTAGGAATGCATGAGAGGTCGAACGGATTTGTTCAGGAGGTGCGCACGGTCGGCGCAGGGTACCGCCTGCCGAACGTCAGGACCGTTCATGCGCTTAACCCGCAGCCGAAAAAAGACATGGCGGTGGTATCGATGCTGGCGGAATCAAAAAAAGTGAAGGAGAACGCATGAGACGATACGAACGCAGGAGAAACAGGGGGCTGATGGTGCCGACCATGTTCCTGACGATGGAGATGGTCGCGTCCGCCGAGATAATTGCGATAATGGCATCGATTTTCGGAATTCAAAGCATCATCACCATTTTCGTTTTGATCAGCTCAGGATTCTTTATCGTGCTATCATCAGTGAAGAGATACTTCTATGTGCTCGAAAGACAGAAGCGTTATGCGCGCTCTCGATAACGCTGATGGTCCAAAAACGAACGATATATTAAAAAACGATGTCAGGTATAGGTTTGGATGTAAAATGACGTGTAATCGAAATATAGGTGATTTTGGAAAGTTTATCACTGAGGGGCTATTTGATGGCAAGACCAAGTAAGTACGACTGGGACAAAATCGAAGCAGATTTTAAGGCAGGGGTTCCGAAGGACGAGATCCGCAGAAGATACCGGGTCCCCAGAAATACGTTAGACAATCGGATACGTGACCAGAAACTAACCGTATCGGAGGACGCGAGAGCCGTAATGCAGGGTTTCGGGGCAGTTTCGGGGCATTTAGGGGCAGTTGAGGCAAAAAACCCCGAAATACTCCCATCGCTATACGATCGCATAGCAACTGAAACTGACTTCGATATACGAGCCGGGCGCATTGTGATCAAGGCTATGCAGAAGATTGAAACCATCGTAGAGAAGGGGACGAAGCTCGAAAAGGTGAATGTTGGCATGGGGATTCAGAATTTTGAAGAAGTCGGCATGGGGCCTGGCGATTACAAAGATGCTATGGATGCGGTATACCGTGGCAAGGAGGTCCTAAAGGGCAAAGAGGCCGCGACGCAGGTTAACGTACAGCAAAACAACGACGGAGAAGGCAGCAGATCGGTCACGTTCTACATTCCAGAGAATGGTAGAGACGACTGATATGTCTTCGAACCCAGACCTGAAGCAGAAGATAATAAAGCCCCAGGCCGGACCGCAAGAGAAGTTTCTATCTACTCCCGCCGACATTGCAATATACGGAGGTAGTGCCGGCGGGGGGAAAACTTTTGCACTCCTGATGGAGCCGCTGCGCCACATATCAAACGCGAATTTCGGGGCCGTAGTATTCCGCCGGGAGTCAACCCAGATCACAAACGAGGGCGGACTGTGGGATACGTCGGAGGAGTTGTATTCGCAGCTGGGGGCTGAACCACGGCAGACGCCTCATCACGAATGGACGTTTGTGAGCGGGGCGAAAGTATCGTTCCGACACCTGCAGCACGATAAACACGTACACGGATGGCAGGGGAGTCAGATACCGCTGCTGTGTTTCGACGAGCTCACGCACTTTTCCGAAAAGCAGTTCTGGTACATGCTGTCCCGCAACCGGTCTACATGCGGGGTAAGGCCATACGTCAGGGCATCGACGAACCCAGATCCGGATAGCTGGGTCGCAAAACTGATAGACTGGTGGATCGGGGACGACGGATATCCTATCATGGAGCGATCAGGTGTAATCAGGTGGTTCACTAGGATTAGCGGCGAGATTATCTGGGGCAGCACGCGCGATGAGGTAGTCGGGCTGCTGAAGCTGCACGGCGACGAGATGGAAGAGGGAACGGAGCCGAAGAGCATCACATTCATTCCGGCTCGCCTTGAGGACAACAAGATCCTGATGGAGAAAGATCCCGGGTATAAAGCGAACCTGATGGCCCTTACCAAGGTGGAGCGCGATCGGTTGTATGGCGGCAACTGGAAAGTACGGGAGACGGCAGGGGCCGTGTTTGACCGCTCCAAAATGGTCGTTGTAGATTATGCGCCTGAGCTTGTACGAGCATGCAGGGGTTGGGACCTTGCCGCTACCGCAGGGGGAGGAGACTGGACAGCTGGGGTGAAGATCGGTCTCGGATCAGACGGCCTATACTACGTCCTGCACGTGTCGAGGTTCCGCGTTTCCCCCGGGGAGGTGAAAAAGTCAATCAGGGATCACGCAGAACAGGACGGCCGTGATGTCGAGGTATTTATTCCTCAGGACCCAGGCCAGGCAGGGAAGGCTCAGCGTGAAGACTTCGCCGCAAACATGGCAGGGTTTATCACGAATTTCCGTGTACCATCCGGAGCGAAGCTGGTGCGGGCGATGCCGTTCGCTTCAGCCGTAGAAAACGATCTCGTGCGGATTGTCAGGGGATTGTGGAACGATGCATTCATCGACGAGGCCCATGCATTCACGGGTGGTGGAGGATTGGAGGTTGACGATCAGATCGATGCGGCCGGGGATGCCTTCGTTACGTTGACCAGCAAGCGGTCGGTTTTTGATGTCTTCTAAAAGCTAGCAAATTCTGAAATTTAAACGAAATACACTTGACATGTTAACCGAAATACGGTTATAATATGACATACCAAGAGAGAAAAGGATAGAAGATGAACATTAACGATCTTACGATTGGACAAGCTAAGGAACTGGCCGCTATGTTTGGCAATACACAAACTTCAAATGATAACGGGCTCTGCTCCATGATTGGCAAAAAAGTTATCATTCGGACATACTCTGCCGGTGTATGGTTCGGAGAGCTCGCGCAAAAAGCTGGGAAAGAAGTTATTCTAAAAAACGGACGCCGCATGTACCAGTGGTGGGCGGCTGAGTCCATTAGCCTTAGTGGGGTTGCTCTTTACGGAGTTAAGAACGAAAAATCAAAAATTGTAGAAGCTGTTCCTGAGATCTGGCTGGAAGCTATTGAGATTTTGCCGTGTTCAGAAACTGCAATCAAGTCACTTGAAAGTGCCCCAAATGTCAAAGCTCAGTAAACCAATAGAAAACGGCGACAGCGGCTACGGCTACGGCAACGGCAACGGCAACGGAGACGGCAACGGCTACGGCTACGGCAACGGCAACGGCAACGGAGACGGCAACGGCTACGGCTACGGCAACGGCAACGGCAACGGCGACGGCTACGGCTACGGCAACGGCAACGGCTACGGCAACGGCGACGGCTACGGCAACGGCAACGGCAACGGCAGCGGCAACGGCTATGGCTATGGCGACGGCAAAGGCTACGGCAACGGCGACGGCTACGGCAACGGCGGCGGAAATGACTGACCACAAACTACACCTAAAAATCAAGGAGCGCTTCGGCGTTCCGCTGAGCACGCTCCAGGACTGGCAGAAGCGCGACGCCGACAACTGGAGGAAGCGCATGTACGACCATCTCGTCGAAAAAATCAAGGAGAATCAATGACACTATATAAACGAGAAGAAGGCGATATCATCGTAAGTGTCGCTGAAGAGGAAGAAAGCGGCCTGTACTGCATCAAAGTGTGGAAATCCGGAGAGTTCAAAGGATCGAAGAAGCTGACGCAACTGGAAGAGGCGGAGAAGCTTGCCGACATGATCGCAGATGGGGAATGTGATGTGTAGCATCTCTCCTATGCAAAAAGCCATCATTTACGGTTCAGTGATGGGAAGCATTCTGAATGAATATTCCCACAAAGAACAAACAAAAGCCATTAACCAGATCCGCGCCGACATTCGCAAAATGATGTCCTCCCGGAGCCGTACAAATTACAAAGAGCTCCACGGCGCCATCATGATAGCAGACAGGGCATGGAAGCGTGCAATAGACCATTTCGCAGCGAAGAACATCTCAATCGAGGCTATCAGGACGACGGCAAACCTATATGCAGCTGCGCCTGAAGAACTGAAACGATTCGCAAATATCACTCAAAAGAAGATTGATGCGCTGGAGCGGTCAGCAGACCATTCGACAAGCCTCGACGTCGAGATGAGCTCCCACGAAGTATCTGACTATATTATCGGAGCTGTGAACGAAGCAATTGGCGCAGGCAAGAAAGAATCAAAGCTTTCCGGGATGAAACGCAAAGCTGAAACGATGGCAAACTTGAAACGAATGGAAGCGGAGTGCGGGCTATGAGGCCAAAAGCAATCCAAATGAAATAACCATCCGGGCAACATCCCCACGCTGCTCCCGGTGCAACTGCACGGAAGCAGGAGCGGGACGCAAAACTGGTCATGGAACGGTGACACCGAGAAGCCGACACTGAAACCGAGCGTCCTCCTGGGACCGACAATGTATGGCGACACGCTGTACCGCAGCCATTCGTTCATCAACGACGGCGATGTCAGATACCTGGACGACTGCTCGCACGAGCTTCGCGGGCAGACGGTTCCACTGAAGGAGGTGTAGATGTCACACCGAAGAAAACGCACCGCCTCACGCCGGCGCAGAAGAAGTTGATGCTCCACCCCATCAACGAAGTGGTTTTGCGCTCGCGTTTCGATAATTCAAAAAATGCTATACTAGCAGTATCGAAAGGAAGTGCATGCCTGGAGCCGGTCAGTTTAATCCCAACATTGCTACGATACCAAACCACTCCGATCGTGCGGGCAATTTCCCGTTTGTTAGCATGTTTGGAGATCTTGTTTCAGGTCAACGAACAGATGAAATTATCGTATCTTTTCAGTTCGGAATATCAGCATACGACGTGATTTACGATGCCAATACGACCAGCGACCTATCACATGCTGGAGGAAAAGCGGTGCTCTCGTCAGGCAGCGACACGGACCCTGCGAGAATGGTGTCTCGTCTCCCCCTGCGATACCCTGCAGGCCATATGGCGTATGCGCTTTTTTCCGCTTCGTGGCAAAACTACGGCTCAGGATCTGCGTATGCCGGTCCGCTATGCTACGATGGAGGGTTTTTCGTCGGGTTCCACGATGGAGACTTCGTGGTTGGTAGGCGAAAAGATGGCGCCGACGAACTAATCTACGAGGACGGCATGGACTACAAGATAATCTCCGACGATCCGTATCTCGACTTCTCCCTCATCCCAGGAAATAATAACCTGTTCTGCGTCACCTACGGCGATATGGCTGCGGCCCCGGCCACATTCTGGGTTTTGACGAATGTAGGGTGGATACCGTTTCACACGATCAGGCAGGAGAACGGGTCTCCAGATGTCCCGGTAGGCAATCCGTCCGTACCCATCATGTTTGAGGTAAGAGGCCCTGGGATATCAATTTCAACGAGGGCATTTTCGGGCGGGTTTGTCGGGCACGATACAGCCGTGAACGCGCGCCCACACGGATACAAGAGAACTGGCGTATCGGTAGCAGGAGGGGCCACGGAAACAATCGTGGTTTTCAGGATCCCAGACACGTTCAAAGGAGCGCCAAACTGCACTATTTCAGAGCTCATAAACTACCTGTTTTATGTTGATGCCCCGGCGCTTGGATCCGGGACAGTCGAATTTGAGATACTGGCAAACCCTACTATTACCGTAGAGGGAGATTTCGCACCGGTAGAAGCGACAGAGTCCCCGATAGAATACAGCATCAACACAACGATTAATCAGAGCACAGGAATGATGAGGGCATACGGTCCGGTACATTTCGCATCTCAGGGAAATGTGTCTGCAACCGCTCCCGGAAATTTCGACGCCATGGCCGCCGGACTCGTGGGGGCAAGGGGCGACGTATTCGCTCTTATCGCGAGGAACACATCAACAACTACAGTTACGGTAAGAACAGCACTTTTTTGGAGGGACAGAATATGATCGAGATCCTGCACAATTCGCGGACAGGAACGAAACGACGTCCCCCTGAGCAGGGGACGATGGAAAATCTGGAGGCGTACGCAAATACGCCGATGTATTACTCGGCCCTGTCGCTAATTTCGGAATCCGTGGCATCGTCAGAATGGCAACTCTACGGGGTGCAGAACGAGCGCGGGAAATTCTATAGGCCGAAAGACATCCAGCGCGGAAAGGATCATGCGCGGCGCCTGAAAATGATCAAGCAGGCATCCGGGGAGCTACTGCAGGACACCCACCCCATGTACGACCTGCTTGATAATCCGAACCGTTACCTAGTAGGTCATGCCGCCATGCAGGTGTTCCAGCTCCACATTGACGCGGTTGGGGAGGGGTATCTTATAAAGCAGCGCAATGGGATGGGAACTCCTATCGCGCTTTGGCCTATCCCCCCATCGTGGGTGATCGATATCCCAGGACCTTCCCAGGACAGCTTCAAATTCAGAATCGACTCTTCCGAAAAAGAGATTCCGATGTCTGAGGTCGTGTGGGCAAAGAAGCCGAATCCCGCCGACCCATACGGGCGCGGAACAGGGGTGGGGCGTGCCATCGCTGACGAGATCGACACAGACGAGTACGCTGCTAAGTTCCTGAAAGAGTTTTTCTACAACGATGCTACCCCTCCGATCCTTGTCACAGCGGCAGGGGCAAGCCCTGAGGATATCAAGAGGGTTGAAAATAAATGGATGTCCAAGCTGCGCGGATTCGGGAAGAAGTTCGCCCCGTTCTTCGCATCGTGGGACGCGAAGGTTGAGAAGATTGGGTACAGCCTCGACCAGCTGAAAATGGTCGATCTCAGGAAGTTTGAGCAGGACATGATCCGAAACACGCTGCGCATTCCGCCGGAGAAGCTAGGGATTATCGAAAATTCGAATCGCTCCACTATAGAGGCCGCAGACCACATCTTTACAACGAATGTCTTGCTCCCTCGCCTCGAATTCCTGCGCAACGTTTTCCAGGAGCAGCTGGCGCCAGACTTCGACGACAGGATAATCGTTGATTTCGTCTCCCCGGTCAAGGAAGACCGCGACTTCAGACTGCTCGTCATGCAGGCGCGGCCGCAGTCGTTCAGCGACAATGAGGTCCGGCAGCTAGCAGGGTTCGAGCCTGAGCCATGGGGTGATGAACGGTGGGCACCGTTTACCATCGCCCCCCTTCCGGCGAAGAGTGTGAAGAGGCTGATCAAGCGGACAAAAGAGCTCGACCAGTCACACATCATCGAAAACGTCCTCCAGGCAGTTACAGGTCCGGAGATGGCTTCCGTACTTGAGCAGAGCGCATATCGATCTATCAGCGTTTTTGGACGTCGCACGATGTCGCTCGCAGACCTGTCTCCTGACGACTTTATCGAAGAGTCGCCGGAGGTAGTGCACTATGCCAACGCTGAGACAGCAAGCCGCGTTACCGGGATCATTGACAAGACGACGCGCGATTCTCTGCGGGCACAGCTCGTCGAAGGGTTCGAGGCCGGTGAGAACATAGAGGCTATAGCGGACCGGGTGCAGAGCGTGTTCGACGACGCATCGCGCCGCAGGGCGATCACGATAGCCAGGACAGAAACGGTTAGATCGTCGAACTTCGGATCGATGGAGGCTATGCGGCAGGCGGGCATCGGCGAAAAGATGTGGCTGTCGTCGCGTGACGATCGCGTGAGGGAGGCCCACATGCTTCTAGACGGCGTTACAATCCCGACGAACGGTCAGTTCACAAGCCCGATAACTGGCGCGTTTGCAGTACATCCTGGGGCGTTCGGCGATGCCGAAGATGATATCAACTGCCGGTGCACTGTCATCCCGGTATCTACAGGGACACGCGGTGCCGACGCTACAGTAAGGAAGGGAATCTGGAAAGCGGCAGAGGCGGACCGCAGGCCGATCGAAACACAGACCGCCAAGGTCGTTAAGGCGGCGTTTGAAGCACAGAAAGCAAGGGCAATCGAGGCCCTGAAAGGAGCGGTGTGATGCCTATTCCATTTTGGGGAAGAGCGAGGAGCAGAGAGATTATGAGAAGTGGCACTGTATGGGTCGTAGGGAAGTCGCTGCATAATAGGCACGAGGACGCATGGGAGCTTGTCGGAGTGTTCACGTCCGAAAAGTTGGCTATCGATGCATGCGGAGGGCACTGGGACTATTTCGTCGGACCTGTTATAATTAACAAGGCGTTTCCAGACGGACCAACGAAATGGGATGGTGCGTACTACCCAGCCTATATCAAAGCAAAGGAGAGTGAATGAGGCAGTACATCGGCAGGGACCAGTTCCTCAAAAACGGAGGCGGCGACCTGCGAAAAGGCGTTACCGCGCAGATCGTCAAGGAGATCGTCGGCGACACGACGAAAATGTCGGCAGTAATCAGCACATCCTCTCTCGACCGAGACGGCGACACGATCAGGGCCGACGGGTGGGACCTCGACAACTACAAGGCGAACCCCGTTATCCTGTTCGCCCATAAATCGCACGAACTCCCTGTTGCGCGGTCTGCCGACGTGTTCGTCCGGGCCGAGAAGCTCCATCAGCAGCATCTCGACTTCACCCCGCGCGAGGTGTACGAGTTCGGCTACACGGTCGGAAAGATGCTGGAGCTCGGGTATCTAAATGCGTTCTCAGTCGGGTTCAGCCCGATCGAGTGGACAGAACGGAGCGACGGAAGCGGAATCGACTTTCACCGGCAGGAGCTCCTGGAAAACTCTATCGTCCCGGTCCCTGCAAATCCGCAGGCACTCATCGAGGCAAAGGCGAAGCTCGACACGCGTTCCGTGAAGGCCATGCGCGACTGGATGGAGCTCGCCCTAGATACATGGGAAGAAACGGACGGGCTGCTTATTCCTAAGAGCAATCTCGAACAGGCATATAAGGTGTGCACCGGGGCAGGATGCACGATCACACAACCGAAAGGAGAAAAGATGAGCAAGAAATTCAAAGCGCTGACATTCGCGGAGACGATGCGCGACATGGAACTGTCAGATGCATTCTGGGAAGCGTACCGCGTCCTTGACAACACGATCTGGGACAACATGGAGGCGGTCAGAAACAACGAAATCGACCCAGAATCTCTGGCAATGAACATCGCCGACGCCGCGGCAGCTTTTGCCGACTCGCTGAAAGCTGACATTGAAGAAGAGATGCAGGAAGGGGCAGAGCCGGAGCAGAATCAGAATGCGGAAGGCGACGTGAAAAAAGCTGCTATCTCATATGACGACGCTCATCCTGACGGAACTCCGAAAGCGCCGGAGGGCGAAGAGTGGGACGGTCCTGCTGAAGTGGCGGCGGCAGAAGTAGAGGACCTGAAGGTCATGTGCGCATGGGTGGACGAAGAGGCCGAAGACGTCAAGCAGGGCTATAAACTGCCTCACCACAAAGCCGACGGCGAACACACTCTTGTATGGCGCGGCGTCACTGGAGCCATGGGTGCACTGCTCGGAGCACGCGGCGGCGTTCAAATTCCGGAGTCTGACCGCCAGGGAGTCTACGATCACCTGTCCCGCCACTATTCCGACTTCGATCGTGAGGCCCCGGAGTTCAGAATGCTCGAGGAGGGGGAGGAGTTCGACTTTGAAACCGGACTTGTGGTAAAATCACAGGAGACAGCGGTGATGAAGGAGCTCAAGGCACTTCGGACTGAGGTCGAAACTCTGAAGGCGGTGGCCGGGGCAAAACCCCAGAAGTCCTCCGACGATGAAATCGCGGCTTATGTCAAAGAGGTGACCGTTGAGGTCCTGAAAGAAATCACAGGCAAACTCGATTAAAAAGGAGAGACGATGCTGACACAAGAACAGAAAGACGCGATCCGCGGCGAGGTTACATCCGCCATCAAGGACGCTCTCAAGGGCGGGGGAACTCCTCCGATCACTACACCGCAGGTAAGCGTATCCGGACCGACACAGGACCAGGTAAAGCGCTTTAAGATGGGTTCTATGATCCACGCCGTAACGATGGCGAAGCACATGGGCCTGCCGGTCAAACAGTACGTTAAAGAGAACTTTAACGACTTCCAGAAAGGCATTTTCTACGCGAAGACCCCGACGGCGATGAACTCTACCGAGTTTACTTACGGCGGCGCGTTCATTCAGGGAGACATGGGCGAAGACATCATCCCGGCGCTTACGGCCGCGGCGGTCGTTCGCGGTTCCAACCCGCAGATGGTCCCGATGCCGTCAGGCTCCTATACGCAGCGCAAACTTACGCAGGGTTCAACGGCGCAGTACATCGGCGAAAACGAAGCGGGTAGTACCAGCCGGCCGACAACTGGTATCATCCAGCTGACAGCTAAAAAACTGATCACCACTGTGCCGTTCAGCAACTCGCTGATTCGCCGGGCCGATACGATGTCGTTTGAAATGATCGGAAACCAGATGATGCGCGATGCGGCGGCCCGCGAAGACCTGGCGTTTATCCGGGGCCTCGGAACTGCGAATACACCGAAGGGTTTCCGCTACATCGCCCCGACAGCGAACGTGCTGACGATGACAGGCTCCGTGTCAGCCACTACCGTGCAGACCGACATCAGTCGTATGGTAACAGCAATCTACGGTCAAAACGTCCTACCGGTACGTCCGACGTGGATCATGCCGCTGCGCGTGCGTGAATATCTGTCAAATCTCAAGGACAACGGCCAGAAGGTTTACCCGTCCATCGACGAGACGAACACTCTGAAAGGCCACCCGATCCGCGTGTCCAATCAGATCCCGACCACGCTCGGAGGCGGTACGAACGAAACTGAGGTCTACCTGGTAGACATGGGCTACGTCCTGATCGGCGATACCTACGACTACACCCTCGACACATTCGACGGTGCGACGTACACGGACGGTTCCAACACGGTCTACGCAGTGCAGCAGGATGAGAGCGTTGTTCGCCTGATCGGTGAACACGATATGGGCATGCAGTACGACGAGGCTGTCGCGGTTCTTACCGGAGTAACCTGGGGCGCGTAAGCGTCTCAGTGATTGGAAGGAGAAGAGATGAACTACTCTACACAACATGATATCGGCTCCATCGTCGAGGGCAAGTTTGCCCTTATCCCGAACGTAGTCACTGCAGGAGCTGCAGGCGACGGTACGGAACAAGACGGCGCATGGATTGACCGCGACGACCGCAATAGTGTGACGGTAGTGGTACCGTACAGCGCCACACTCGCACAGGGCGCAACGCTGATACTGGCCGCTAACATTCAGGATGCCACTGCATCGGACGGTACAGGGGCATCAGACTTCGGTGATGCATACGCCGCCGCAGTTGTTGCAACAGGAGATACAGGCGGATCAACTGAGACCGGGGAGATAGAGCTGAACATCGACCTTGGTCCGGCAAATCGCTACATCCGCGTGCAAGTAACGCCGACGCTTTCCGCAGCCGACACCGATACGGTTGCGCTTGCAGGGGTTGCGGTGCTTTCTGGCGCTCGCACCTACCCTATCTAGGTGGGGGTGATGCATGAAGCCAGTTAAAGCGATTAAGCCCATGCCCCCGTTCAATTCTGGTGAGGTATTTGGCCTTCCTGACGATCTGGCCGAAAAGGCTGTGAAAAAAGGCGATGCTGTTTTTGTCGATAAGAAGGGCAACCCGATCAAAATTGAAGAACCGGAACCGGAACAGACTGAAGAACCGGAACCGGAGCAAAAAGGGAGAGGCCGTGGAAGATCAAGAAAAGAAAGCCCCGAAACGCCGGACCTTTAAACAGAAGATGGTTAAAAAATGATTGAGATTGTCACAGCTCCGACCGGGCACTATACCGACCTTGCAACCGTAAAAGCCCGCCTTGGAATCGATGGGACCGACTACGACGCGATGCTTACATCGATGATTGCATCGGCCACGTCATTCATCAATGGCTACTGCCGGCGCGAGATGCGGGAGCAGGTCGTTATTGAGACCGTGCCCGGGTCAGGAGAGGTGACGCTCAATCTTCAGGAGTTCCCCGTGACTTCTGTGGAGTACGTCAAGGTAAACGAATCGGAGACCGAGGAGTACAGCCTCGATACTGGTTCCGGCGTTCTACACAGAGATTACGGAGTATGGCCTATGGACCGGCTAGGGTCCGGAGGGGCTGCGCCTGATCCGGTTGGCAGAACCGGAAGGCTTAATGTTGAGGTCAAATACACCAGCGGGTATTCTGAAATCCCGTATGACATCTCGGAGGCAGCCATTATGTATGTGACGGGTATGTTCCATGGGTCAGGGAGCGATATTGGCATCACGCAAAAAAGAGAAGGCGATCTCTCGATCATGTACTCTATAACATCAGGAGGGGCCCTGTCGTACATCGAATATATAAAGGAAAACATGCTCAAACCTTGGAGAAGGTGGGAGTAATGGCAACCAACGGAGCCTACACAAAAGAGCGCGACAA
>QKII01000289.1 GCA_003249625.1 Propionivibrio sp.
GACATTAGAACTAATCGAGCGTTCAAGCACCAGATGAAACCGAGGGTACGGCGGTAGGGCGGAAAAGATGAAACTCAGCAGATGGCAAAGATCGTGGATCGTGCTGTCAGTTATTTGGTTGATTCCGGTGGCACTACTTACCGTCTGGGTTATGTGGGACGCAACCAGGTTCGAATCCGGGTTCGAGGGAGCCAGGTATGAACGCACCCGGGATCTAATAAAAGAGGAAGCATCACAGCGGGTGAAGCTAGCCGATGGAACCATGATCCTCAACGTTCCAAAGCGGATCAGCAAGGAAGGGCTTGAAAAACTTTATGTAGGATCGCTTGGTCCGCCACCTAAGAATGCAAAGGAAGCCGAAAGCCATCGGCTGACATATGAGCTCCTGCAGTCAAGCGGTGACACTGAGGAGGGTGAACTTGACTTCGATGCGCTAATACAACCTAGCCCGAAGACAAGAGTGTGGCGCTTGACTAGAGCGGTTGGTCCGGCTGCACAAGCAGCAGAATCGCAGCGACTTCAGGAAGCATACGGCAAATGGATTGATTTCAGCGCAATAGAGAGCGAGCACAAGGACAATAGGAGAAAACTACGATGGATAAACGCAATGATCGGCATATCCGGTTTTCTCTTCTGGCTTGTATCTATTGGCTTTCTTTATCTGCTCGGTACGGCGGTTGGCTGGGTGATTAAGGGATTCAAAGGAGCGCGCCGATGATCACCGGTGTGAATAGTTAACGCTCACCGACCGGGGCTCTCGCCAGGGCTGGTGCCAGAAAAGCCCTTGTATCAATGTCCGCTTTTGGCCGTTTGCAGCCTGTCGGAACGTAAATTTTCTAGTCGGTTGACTGCCCGCTTTCAGGCCGACTGCAGACGTTCGTCACAGAGCATTCTGAAGAAATGCTGTGTCCGATTTGTGACCAAACGAGTTTGGGCATCGCAGAAAAACAACCAATTCAGATAGGGTTTGAAAGTCGGCAAGCGGCGCAAGTGGTTGATTTGATTTAATGCATATGTTTCAACACTGTGCCTTTTAATCAGGTGGTCGCAGGTTCGATTCCTGCACGGCCCATCAGTAAACGTACAAACGCCCCAAACATCGAAAACACTAAAGTTTGAACGTCCGCTTCCGACCCGGAAGCTGCCAGTCAAACGATAGGGTTCCATCCGGTCGCTAACGACCCAAAGCGAACATTCGGTGCACAAGCCCCCCTCGGACCATGATAATTAGGTCAACGTTACAACCAACCAATCCACTACCAGGTTTCGCGAAGAGCTTGAAGGATAGGCATAGCCTCCTCCCGGGAATGCTGTGAGATCACAGCTACGATGGGCTGGGTCGCGCCCGCCTGTAAGATTTTGGTCTCCACGAAGTACACCGAACCAGGATACAGGGTTGTTTGGATTCGGTCAGGACGACGTTCGGACCGGGCCCACTTTTCGTTCCACGCATAGTTCGGTGAAACCCGGAAATCGTAAGTCCCCGGGGCCAGTGAGAGTGGAAGATAGCTTTTGCATCGAACCTGGCCCAGCAGCGTCTTGTCGAGGTACACCTCGCCCCAGGCTTGGTCGCATCCCAACGGAGCATCCCGTGGGCGATAGAAATAAATCGCGCTGCGCCGGGGAAGGAGTGTTATTTCAACGAATGTCCGTGCCGGCTGTGCTAGCTCCAGGCCGCTCGATCGCCCCCAAGCAAGTGCGGCACCAAGCCAAGTCATTTTCCTCGATACGTCGCTGCGTCCCCAATCGACTACCCGATCCGATTTGTCGAATGCGATGAAGATGGCGTCGCGCCGCAGTGGGCGCTCCCGAGGCTGTCTGCCGCCGGGAAATCTCACAAATCCATATACGGCGATCCGTTGCGGCTCGAGCCAAATCGTGGGGGGGCCTAGTTGCGTGATCACCTCGTCTCGGGTCGTGTGTTTTTTCTCAAGGAACGCAAGGTCTGATTCTGCAAGATACCTCCCTGCTATCACTCGCTCTTGCTGTTGCGTTGGAATCGTTGAAATCGTTGAACTAAGAAAATCACTAGCCCCTGCCAGGCAGGCGGTAAGCGAAAGAAGGAAAATTGCTAGCGCTAAGATCTTCACTGGAACCTTGGGCGTGACAGCAAGGCACAAACCGGACGGCGTCGACCCCGCGGGCCGGGGTCTCATACGAAGGGCTCCATACGCCCCTTACTTGAGATACTCGATGCCGAACGTGGCGATGATCCCGCAGGCCCCTTCCGGATCTGCCAACGTTTGCGGAGTTCTCTGGACGCCTAGCCTGTCACCGGCGTGTCCGCGCAACGGCTTGGGAAAGGTGATGACAGTATTGTCCCAGCTGAAACGGCCCGCGCCGTCTTGATTGTCCCCGTTAAGGACCAGCCGCCCAAGGTTGAACACTTGGTTAATACCGTCGCTCATCTCCCGGCTGATTGCAGGCGTGCCCGAGCACACCTGATCGGCTCTGCCACCCACTGTCACGTAATGGATAAGAAACGGTCGCCCCACTGGCTCAGTGAATCCTGGACAGGTGGGATTAAATGGCGTTCCACAGGTTGCTTGGACGGTCACAAATTCCGAACCAAGCTCCAATGAGAAGGGGCCCGCGGAGCTCGCTGGCCCTTGGTGCGCGGGGACGCTCGACACCAGCATCGCACAAGCGATTCCAATAAGAATGCGTTTCATGATCTACCCTCCAGCCTGGACTGGGCGCGCCATGTTACACGCGTCGTCGATCCGGCCAGGCACATCATAGGCCCGCGGGCAGGCCAGGACATTGATGTCGATCAGGCCGGAAGCTGATTGAGGCCTCCGCCTTGTAAGGCAGCTAGCGACGCAAAGCGGACAGTTAGTGCGAGGCTTTAGAGTCGTCGTGTGAGTATGATCCACGGTATAGGTCCATTCCAACGATTTCAGGAATCTGTTTCCGTTCGGGGCGACAAGGCGGGCTGAAACCATAAGTAAATTACAACCAAGCAATCCGCTACCAGGTTTCCCGAAGAGCTTGAAGCACAGGAATGGCTTCTTCCTGAGAATGCTGGTGAGATCGCTACGAAGGGCTGGCTCGTCGCTGGTTGCTTGATTCCGATCTCCACGAAGCACGCCAGACCCGGACGCAAGGTTACTGGGATAATGCGGTAGGGGTGAGTACGGAACCCAAGCCATCTTTCACTCCAGGGATAATTCGGTGAGACCTGGAAATGGTATATCCCTGGGACTAGGGGGAGTGGAAGATAGCTTTTCGATCGAACTTGGCCCAGCAGCGCCGAGTCCAGGTACACTTCGATAAACACTGAAGCTCCGCCCCCATCCCGTGGGCGATAGAAGTAAATCACGCCCTGTTTCGGCAGGGGCGTTGTTTCAACAAACGTTTGCGCGGGTTGCGCTAGCTCCAACCGGCTCGATCGACCCCACTTGAGCGCGGCGCCAAGCCAAGTCAGCTTTTCTGATACGTCGCTGCGTCCCCAATCGACTACCCGGTCTGATGGTTCAAATGCGATGAAGACCGCTGCGCGTTTTAGTGGGCGGTTCAGAGGCTGTTTGCCCCCGGGAAATCTCACAAACCCGTACACAGCGATCCGTTGCGATTGCAGCCAGATGGTGGGAGGGCCAAGTTGCTTGATCACCTCGTCTCGGGTCGTGTGTTTCTTCTCAAGGAACGCAAGATCCGATTCAGCGAGATACCTCCCTGTGATCACTCGCTCTTGCTGGTGAGTTGGAATCAGTCCAATAACGGGTTCGAGACCGCAGGCGGTTAGCGAAAGGAGGGTAAGAATTGCAAGCGCCAAAACTTTCACTGGGACCTTGAGGACGCGTAACCGATGGACCGGGCGCGAGACCGCCCTTTTTGAATCCAACCGACTCCCATTTATACGTTCTCATGGCAGCCCGGGACGTTGATATCGATCAAGAAAATGTTTTCGGTACACCGAGGAAGCGATCCTGGGGAACGGCTGCTAATGGCCG
>QKII01000091.1 GCA_003249625.1 Propionivibrio sp.
TGCCGATCCCGGCTATAATGCGCGGCTAAAGTTTTTCCCGCCACAACCGGAACCCAACTTACTTATGAAAACTGCTCAAGAACTCCGCGTCGGCAACGTGTTTATGGTCGGCAACGATCCGATGGTCGTCCTCAAGGCTGAATTCAGCAAATCCGGCCGCAACGCGTCGGTCGTCAAGATGAAGATGAAGAACCTGCTCAGCGGCACCGGAACGGAAACCGTCTATCGCGCCGACGACAAGTTCGAAACCGTCCAGCTCGACCGCAAGGAAGTCTCCTACTCGTATTTCGCCGATCCGATGTATGTCTTCATGGACGCCGAATACAACCAGTACGAGATCGAAGCCGAGTACATGGAAGACGCGCTCAAGTACCTCGAAGACGGCATGCCCTGCGAAGTCGTGTTCTACGACGGCAAGGCGATCTCTGTGGAATTGCCGACCATGCTGGTTCGCGAAGTCGTTTACACCGAACCGGCCGTCAAGGGCGACACCTCCGGCAAGGTCATGAAGCCGGCGCGTATCCCCACCGGCTTTGAACTGCCGGTTCCGGCCTTCGTCGAAATCGGCGACAAGATCGAAATCGATACGCGTACCGACGAATACCGCGCCCGCGTCAAGTAAGTCTGACCGGCAACAGCAACAAGGAAAGGCAGCCTCGGCTGCCTTTCTGCTTTTCAGGAATCAGGCACAGGCGGCAGAACAATCGCCGTCGCACACCACGTCGAAACCGGCATCCTCGATCGCCGCCTTGAACTGTGTCGGTTTCACGACCTGCGGGTCATAAGCGATCTCCGCCTTCGCTTCTTCCAGCGATACTTTCACTTCGGACACGCCGGGCAGTGCCTGCAAGACGCTCGTCACGTTGCTCACACAGCCTTGGCAACTCATGCCAGCAACACCGACCACTAAACGCTTCATTTTCCTTCTCCAAAGATCATTGAACGGTTGATTGCGCTTTCCAGCGCTTGAGCAGCAGCGAATTCGACACGACTGACACCGAACTCATTGCCATTGCCGCGCCGGCCACGACGGGGTTCAGCAGCCCAAAGGCCGCCAGCGGGATACCGAGCAGATTGTAGATGAATGCCCAGAACAGGTTCTGGCGAATTTTTCCCAGCGTCGCGCGCGACAGCCGGATCGCATCGGCTACGCCAAGCAGGTCGCCGCGCACCAGCGTGATGTCGGCCACCTCGATGGCAGCATCGGAGCCGGCTCCCATGGCGAAGCTGACGTCGGACGCAGCCAGCGCCGGTGCGTCGTTGATGCCGTCGCCGACCATGGCGACGACAGCGCTATCGGTTTTCAGTGCATTGACAGCGTCGGCCTTGCCGGCCGGCGAAATGCCGGCGCGGAAGTCTGTAATGCCGGCGCGCCGAGCTATCGCCGCGGCGGTCACCGGATTGTCTCCGGTGAGCATGACAACCTGGACGCCGATCTTCTGCAAGCGGGCTACGGCGTCGGGTGAGGTCTCGCGCAGCGGATCGGCGATAGCCAGCAGGGCCAGCAGCGTATCGCCTTCGGCCAGCACGACGACGGTCTTGCCCTCGCCTTGCAAGGATTCCAGTTGCGCTTGCGGCAGAGAGCTTCCAGCAAACCATTCTGGCGAACCAAGTCGTAGAGAACGCCCCTCGACCATCGCCTCAACACCAGCCCCCGGCGTGGCCTTGAAGCCACTGACGACCGGCAAGGTCAGCCCCGCCGATTGCGCACGCTTCAAAACGGCACGCGCCAGCGGATGTTCCGACCCCTGCTCCAGCGCCGCTGCCATCCTGAGACCTTCCTCTTCCGAGGTTGCGAGTGGAACGATATCGGTCACCAGGGGTTCGCCACGCGTCAACGTACCCGTTTTGTCCACAGCCAGGATGCGCGTCTTTTCCGCACGTTCGAGCGCCTCTGCATTCTTCACCAGGATGCCGGCACGGGCGCCCTGCCCCGTACCGACCATGATCGCCGTCGGCGTTGCCAGACCGAGCGCGCATGGACAGGCGATTACCAGCACGGCAACCGCGTTGATCAGCGCCACGTTGAATACGCCGCCATAAAGCCACCAGCCGGCAAACGTGACGAGGGCAATGACACAGACCACCGGTACGAAAATGGCCGAAATCCGGTCCGCCAGACGCTGCACCGGCGCCTTTGAACCCTGCGCTTCGGCAACCAGCCGGATGATACCGGCCAGCAGGGTATGTTCGCCAACACCGGTCGCTTTGCATCGCAACATCCCCTCGCTGTTGGCCGTCGCCGCGAAGACCCGGTCGCCCGGATGCTTGGCAACCGGCATGCTTTCGCCGGTAAGCATCGCCTCGTTGACGTTTGACGCGCCATCAAGCACTTCACCATCCACCGGCACGCTTTCGCCTGGGCGGACAATGAACACATCTCCCGGCATCAGCAGCGCCGCATCGATTTCGATCAGTTGCCCGTCGCGTTCGACCCGCGCTGTTTTCGGCTGCAGCCGCACCAGTGCCTCGATGGCCGCCGTCGTACGCGCCTTGGCGCGTGCTTCGAGGAGCTTGCCGAGCAGCACCAGCGTAATAACGGCCGCCGAGGCCTCGAAATACACCGGCAGGTCATGCAATCCACCGAGCGTTATCACCAGGCTGAACAGATAGGCGGCGCTGGTGCCGAGGGCGACCAGCACGTCCATGTTCGCGCCACCGCCGCGCAGTGCTTTCCAGCCACCATCATAGAAGCGCCAGCCGATCCAGAACTGCACCGGGGTCGCCAGAACAAGCTGCAGCCATCGCGGCAACAGGTCGTGATGCTGTCCGGCCAAGGCGTCGGCATTAAACATCGTGACCATCTGTGCAACGAGCGGTAGTGTCAGTGCAGCTGCAATCCAGAAGCGCTGCAATTCGCTGCGGTAAGCTGCCAGCTTGCGCGCCTTTTCCTCCTCACGCGAGTTGTCGTCGGACAGGCGGCCTGAGAATCCGGCTTTGGCAACTGCTTCCAGGAGCTGTCCGGTCGTCACTACGCCGGGAAGATAACGAACGCGTGCCCGCTCCGAGGCAAGGTTGACCACCGCTTCGACGCCTTCGACCCGGTTCAGCACCTTCTCGAGACGTGCCGCGCAAGCCGCGCAGGTCATGCCTTCGATGCCAAGTTCGAGCGATTGTTTCGGCACGCTGAAGCCAGCCTTTTCGATTGCTGCGACGATCTGCTGCGGTGTCGTCCCGGAAGATGCCAGATCGACACTGGCGCGTTCGGACGCCAGATTGACGTTGGCGGTTACTCCAGGCAAGCGGTTGAGCACTTTTTCGATGCGTGCCGCACAAGCTGCGCAGGTCATTCCGCTCACAGGTAGATCAAGGCGAGCGAAGGAATCCGGGGTATTCATGGAAATGACTGTTTCAATGTAGGAAAATGGTTCGAACAACGCCGTAGCTTCCCCAAAGACCGAAGGAAAGTACGACCAAGCCGGCCACCACACGTATGACTGCGCGTGAAAGCAGTTCGTTCAGCCGCACCGCGAGTAATCCGGCAAGCAACAATGTGGGCAGCGTTCCAGCGCCAAAAGCCAGCATCAGTGTTGCGCCTCGCCAAGCTGAGCCACTGGTCAGCGCCGTAACGAGCGCGCTGTATACCAGTCCGCACGGTAGCCAGCCCCAGAGCAGCCCCAGTGGAAAAGCCTGCGCCATTGTCCGCGCCGGCAGGAAAGTCTTCGCAAGCGGCTGGATTCGTCGCCACAGCACTTGCCCTAACCGTTCGGTAAACGCCAGCGTCGAGGTGACACCCATCAAATAGAACCCGAGCGCGATCAACATGAAATTGGCCATTGCGAACAACCCGATGCGCAAGGGCAACGTTCCCGAGAGCGCTATGCTGACTTCGCCGATGGCGCCAGCGAAGGCACCCGCACAAGCGTAACTGATGATTCGCCCGGCGTTGTACGCGAGATGCAGAGACGGACGATGTCCGCTCCCCAATGACAGAGCCCCGACAATACCGCCGCACATGCCGATGCAATGGGTTCCGCCCAACAGGCCGACAAGGAACAGGGCGATAAACGAATTCTCGGGCATTGGTTGCGCACCGGACAAATCGTGGAGTGTACTCGACTGAAGCAGATTTGCCGCTCATTACTACATTCAAGTTCGCTTCTACTCCTTTCATAACGCATAATGTCCGGAGGAATCAATCAGGAGAGCACATGAAAGCACTGATCGTCGAACCATCCCGAATGATCCGAAAGCTTTTTACATCGCTGTTTTCGAAAAACAATGTTCACTCGATTGGTGTGGAAACAGCCAAGGAAGCCTTGGCTGAGCTTGAAAGCGGGCCAGTCGACTTCCTGTGTTTTTCAATGCAACTGAGCGATATGACAGGGCTCGAATTTTATGCGCGCGCAAAAGAGCGCGGCTTGATTGGGAAACATCCCTCGGTCTTGCTAACCAGCTCGCACGAAGCGGTAAGCTCCGCCGCGATCAACCTCGGCGTGACGGAGTGTTTTTCCAAAAACGAGCCTGGCGTCTTGGAGGATTATGTAAATCGCTGGGCGGCGAATACGACCACTCAACTCTGCGGAAAAGCGCTGCTGATTGAAGACAGCACGTCACAGGCTGCCCATCTGGGACGCCTTCTACGTGATCTCGGCTTGAGTGTTTCCCACTCTACCAGTGGCGAGGATGCACTCGCACAGGCGTCCCAAAGCAGCTTCGATATTGTATTGGTTGACTACATGCTCGCGGGTGCAATGACCGGTTTGAATGTCATTCGCCAGATTCGTGCGTTACCCGGGCGCGCAGGAAAATTGCCGATTCTGGCCATTTCCAGTTTCGACGACGCAGCGCGACGCATTGAGATGCTCCGTTCCGGCGCTTACGATTTCGTTCAGAAACCGGTTGTTCCGGAAGAATTCCGCGTTCGCGTCAGCAACCTCGTGCAGTTGCGTCAAGCGCTCGATTACCTGGAGGAACAGCACAAGGCGCTCTATGAAATGGCCATGCGCGATCGCTTGACAGCGGTTTATAACCGTCACTTCATCGCAGAGCGGGCTCAAACACTGATCAACGAGGCAAAAATATCCTGCCAGCCATTGAGCCTGATCGTTCTCGACATCGACCATTTCAAGCGTATCAACGACACGTACGGACACGCCATCGGTGATTCCGTGCTGGTGTCTTTCGCAGCAGCGCTTCTCGACACCATTGGCGAACAAGGCGTCGTTGCCCGGATGGGCGGTGAGGAATTCATGGTCGTGCTACCGGGAGAAGATGAATTCTCCAGCACGAATACGGCCGAGAAGCTGCGTGCGATCATCGAAGACCTCGAACCATCGGGCCTGCATGTCACAGCCAGCTTCGGCGTGGCGTTGCTGCGCCCGGAAGATAGCTACGAAACTGCTTTTGGCCGCGCAGACATGGCAATGTACGAGGCCAAGCGCGCGGGTAGAAATTGCGTTGTATCGGCCGAAGGCCGTCTGGCTTAAATTACTTTGGAATAGCGATTCTGCGTCCGGTTGGCACGCAAACGCGCGTCAAAGACCATCGAGATCGCACGCACCAGCATGCGACCGGGTGGCTGCACGACGACCCTCCCCGGCTCGACCCGCAGCAGCCCTGCTGCCTCCATCTCGGCCAGATCGGCCAGTTCGGCAGCGAAATAGGTCGGAAAGGCGATACCGTAGCCTGTCTCGAATTTCTCGAATGACAATTCGAAGTGGCACATCAGCGATTGGATGATTGCACGTCGCAGTTCGTCGTCTCGTGTCAGACTGATACCGCGAAACACCGGCAGGATGCCGTTGTCGAGGCGGTCGTAATACTCGTCCAACGTTTTCACGTTCTGGCTGTAACTGGCGCCAACCTTGCCGATCGAGGTGATGCCGAAGGAAAGCATGTCGCAGTCCGAATGGGTCGAATAGCCCTGAAAATTCCGATGCAGTCGGCCCGCGCGCTGTGCAACGGCCAACTCGTCGTCCGGCTTGGCAAAATGGTCCATGCCGATGAATACGTAACCAGCTTCAGTCAGCTTGTCGATCGCCAACGAGAGAATCTCCAGGCGCGCTTCTGGCGCGGGAAGGTCGGCGTCGAGAATTCGCCGCTGAGGCTTGAACAGTGTCGGCAGATGAGCGTAGTTATAGATAGACAGTCTGTCCGGACTCACGGATAACACACGGTCCAGCGTCTGGTCGAATCCCTCTACCGACTGTTTCGGCAGTCCGTAGATCAAGTCGATGCTGATCGATTTGAAGCCGTTGGCGCGCGCGGCGTCGATGACGGCGAAGGTTTCCTCTTCGCTCTGGATGCGGTTCACCGCCTGCTGGACACGCCGGTCAAAGTCCTGTACGCCAAGGCTCATGCGATTGAAACCGAGTTCGGCAAGCAGGTCGACCGTAGCCCGATCCACTTTCCGTGGGTCGACCTCGATCGAATACTCGCCACCGTCGAGCAGCCGGAAATGGCGCCGCGTCATTGCCATCAGTTGGCGCATCTCGTCGTGAGAGAGGAAAGTCGGCGTCCCGCCCCCCCAGTGCAGTTGCTCAACCGCGTTGTCCTGCGGATCAAGGAAGGAGGTCTGCAGTGCCAGTTCCCTGCCCAGGTACTTCAGGTACTTCGCTGAGCGACCGTGATCCTTGGTAATGATCTTGTTGCAGGCGCAGTAGTAGCAGATCGTGGTGCAGAACGGCAGGTGGAAGTACAGCGAAAATGGGCGCCGGCTCGCCGGATTGTCCCGCCGCTGCTCAAGCTGCCGGCGATAGGCTTCCGCATCGAACTCGGGACCAAAACGATCGGCGGTTGGATAGGAGGTATAGCGCGGGCCGTTGATGTCGAAGCGGTGAATCAGCGCTTCATCGAAAACAATCTGGTCGTAAAGGGTCGCCATGTGATTTATGTGCCATGATCGAGTCGATTCGACCGGGACTCAGAGCGCAGGTTCGTTACTTTCGTCGCTCTGCGTAATGCTGCCCGGCGCGACACTCTAGCACAGAGGCAACGGATGCTACGCCGCCAGCCACGCCGCCGGATGCCGCGTCAGGGCTACCGAGACGATATACCCGTAGGCGGACAGGGCAAGAATGAAGAAGCATGCCAGAGTCCGTTTGTCGCGACTGAATCGGAAAGCCGCCATCCCGAAGCCGATATAGATCAGCAAACCAGCCACTTTCGCTGTCAGCCACGGTTGTTCGAACGGATACTGTTGACTGAGAAAAGCCAGGGCGATGGCACTCGATAGCAGAACGGTATCGATCGTGTGCGGGAGCACCTTGGCCCAACGCTTCAGATACAGCGGTGAATCGACCATACGCCATACACCGCGCAGGAAGAAGCCGACCCCACTCAACACGACACAGGTAATGTGCAGGTCGCGGAGCATCAAATACGTCATGAGGCCGCCCGCTTCAATTCAATCTTTCGACAATGAGCCCGGAACACGCGAACGCCAGACCAGAGGTTGAGCGCCAGCCAGAATTGCGAGACAACAATCGCCACACCGGCCAGCCACGACACCCGTTCAGGCCAGAAAACCGCCAGAACGAGAAGCGCAACGGCGGTGAAATGCGCAAGCATTTGACGATGCATCGCTTGCTCGTCGATGATCTTCTTCATGTTCGGGGCCAGCAGTAAGCCCTGCCCCCTGTTTTGCAGATGCAGCCAAGCCAGGAACGGAACGATCTTGTACAGCATGCCGGTAATGACCGAGACAAAACCGCCGTACATCATCAGAACACCACAGAGAACCGGCCAGCCAGGCCATTCGGCGACAACAGGAAAAACGCCGGAAGCGGCCCAAAGCACGATAGCGGCGAGGACGCTGGTCATCGCCACACGCCAGCAGTGTTGATTCGTGTCGAATCGCGCTCGCTTGCTGCGCCGCTGGAGCGACAGCGTCACGCCAGCAAACACTGCGGCGGCGATTGCCAGCGCAAATCCGATGGCGAACGTGCTCATCTCGAACCCGATGCTGCCAAGCAGCGTCCACAGACAGCTCAATGTAATCGCGGCGGGAACGAAGCGCTTCGAGAGCCCGTCCGGATAGGACGGCGTGATCTGGAACATCGGCACGACGACGTATGCCACCGCTGCAAGCAACCCAAGCCCCCACACAAGGATCCCCCACACCAGATGAACATCGGCCAGTTGCACCAACGGCAGGTTGAACCATCCCGCCAGCCCAAGCGACATGACCACGCCAACGCCAACGGTGACCGCAAGTCCCGAGACGGCGATCTTCAACCCGTTGATAGTCGGACCGGTCGCGGGAATACCGCGCATGGCCAACGCCGATGCTCCGACGAACAGCACTACGCCACCGATGAAGAAAACGGAAGCTCCAATGAACATCACAGGGCGAAACGACAGGAACGCCAGCGGCAGCATGAGGCCCCCGAGCGTGATCGCAGCGTGCACGAGGGATGCGACAAGCAGCGGGCGCGCCATGTTTGCTCCAGCGACGACCGGAAGTACCTGAATCAAGGCGCCCAGCATCACCTGAAGCATGAATCCCGCGGTAATCAGATGCGTAAGTGCCAGTGCTTCCGGTGTCCAGCGTGAGAGGAAGACGTTCGGACCGCCCCAGATCAGGAGCAGCCCCGCCAGAACGCCGAAAATCGGCGCCGTCAGGAAGAAGCGGAACGGCGCCGCGATCGGCGGCGACTGGTCGTAGGAAAGCAGCGCCTGCATCGTCCCCTCACTCCGGACGATGCCGGATCAGGATCTCGACCGTGCCGTCATCGTCAAGCGTGGTTTCCCATGCATAGCCGTTGAGTTCCAGCGCTCGGTACAGCGGAAACGGTTCACGCCGGAGTACAAGCAAAACGCTCTGGCCCGGCGAAATTTGGTCCAGCGCCTCCATGGTCAGAATGAACGGCTCAGGCGGTTCGAGATCGCGCCCATCGACGATCCTGTCAGGCTTCGTTGTGCTCATCGCGGTCTAACCAGAAATTCCTTTACGCATCTTTCCAACGAGCGAAGGCGCTTCATCGGAAAGACGCTGGTCGCACATCGGATAAAGGACGTTTTCCTCTTTCATATTGTGTTGCTGGGTCATGATGTGCATCGTTTCGGCGTAGCCGTCGTACTCCTCGGCATCGCGCGCGGTAATTGCTTCGGCGGCGGCCCCCATCAATTCGCGTATCTGCGCGTGCTCGCTGCGCATAACCGCGGTTGGCCCCATTGACATGCCTGTCCGAGCTTCGAAAGCCGGGAAAAGTATGGCCTCTTCAACGTCGAAATGCCGCTGCATTGCCTTTTCAAACTGTTCGAAACGCGCTGACGCATTTACCCAATCAGCCGCGCTGATTGCCTGCTCGATTTCGGCAAACAGTTCATCGCACTCGCGATGATGAGTACTCAACAACTCCCGTATCGTATCCATGATCAGCCCCAAAAAAGTCTCATCGGCATTTTCCTGGATAGGTCGCACAGAGGCTTTGACGGACATCAAAAAGGACGTTTGCGCTGTTTGGCGCACAGGCTTGTTTTTTTCGAGCCCCGGCAACTATAGTGAAAGTGAAGTTATAACAAGGAAAAGGAGTGGTTATGTTCAAGCATATTCTCGTCCCAACCGATGGTTCCGAATTCTCTCAGGACACGGCACGTCGCGCTGTCTCGTTCGCCAAGGAAGCCGGCGCGAAAGTTACGGCGTTTTACGCGAAGCCGGAGTTTCCGGTCACCTATTACGGTGAAGGTGTGTTGATCGACACCACATCACCGGAGAAATTCGCTGAACTGGCTGAAAGTCAGGCGCAGGAAATACTCGGTTTTGTGGAAAGCCTTTGCAAGGAGGCCGGTGTCCCGTGTTGCACATTGTCTACAACCAGCGACATTCCTTACGAGGCGATCATCGCCGCCGCAACGCAGAGTGAATGCGACCTGATCTTCATGGCTTCGCACGGACGCCGCGGACTGGCCAGTCTCCTGCTCGGAAGTGAAACGCAGAAAGTATTGACTCACTCGACGATCCCGGTGCTCGTCTATCGCACGCCGAGCTAGCGGGAGCGGAAGGAGTAAAGGGGGAACGATTCACCGCAGGCACCCATGCCGGATACGGGGCGGCCCGAGGCAGTCGTCCAGGTTTGCAATCAGAAGAGAAAGGAGTTGCCATGTTCAAGAGCATTCTGGTTCCAACGGATGGGTCGCCGCTTTCCCAGGAAGCATTGCGCAAGGCGGTTGCATTTGCCAAGGAAGCCGGAGCGAAAATCACTGCCTTTTACGCAAAACCTTCGGCGCCGATGCCACAGTACGTAGAAGGCATCCAGATCGACAAGGCATTGCAGCAGCAGTATGAAAAAGCCATGAACGAGCAAGCGCAAAAAATTCTGGCGTTTGCCGAAGGGCTGTGTGGCGATGCCGGCGTGCCGTGCACCACCGGGAGTGCAATGAGCGATAGCCCGTACCAAGCCATCATCGATGCGGCCAATGCCCACGGTTGCGACCTGATCTTCATGGCGTCGCACGGTCGGCGCGGAATTGCGGGTTTGTTGCTGGGCAGCGAAACCACCAAGGTGCTGACGCACTCGAAGATTCCGGTACTGGTTTTCCGCTAGACAGAGGGATTTCGCTTGAAGAAGCGGGGATCCTCGAAAAGCGAGCGTATCTCCACGCGGCAGAGTTCGGGAGTGTCCGGTACGACATAGAGGACCGGGGTCATCAACTCCTCGAAAATGCCTCGCAGGCTACGGGCTCCGGTTTTGTATTCGATAGCCAGTTCGGCGATCTGTTCGAAGACGCGGGGGGCAATGGTCAGTTCAACGCCCTCCGCACGAAAAACGTCCTGAAACTGCCTGACGATCGAATTCCTCGGTTCGCTCATGATGCGCACGAGCAGTTCCTTGCCCAGTTCGCCGAAGCGAGCCACGATCGGCAATCGCCCCGTAAATTCTGGGATCAGCCCGAACTCGAAGAGATCTGTAGGTTTTACGCGGTTGTTGAGGCGTTCGAGGATGCGCTTGTTGTCTCCCTCCGAGGTAGCAATGAAGCCGAAACCGTGCGTTCGGGACATGATCTTTTCCAACCCGACGAACGCGCCACCGCAGATGAACAGGATATGGGTGGTATCGAGATATCTCTCACTGCCGAGTTTGACCGGCGCCCCCTCCATGATTTTCAACAATGCATGCTGAACGCTTTCTCCGGAGGTGGCACGACTTTCGCCGCCCTTTGTCTTGAGTTTGTCGATTTCGTCGATGAAAACTATGCCAAGCGCCGCCTTTTGCGTATCACCGCCTGCCTTGTCAACCAGACGCTGCAATATCGCCTCGATTTCGTCGTTGACGTACCTGGTTTGCGCAAGCGAGGTGGCATCCGCCGTTACGAAAGGTACGGAGAGCAGGTCTGCAAGCGTTTCGCAGGTCAGTGTCTTGCCGCTACCGGATGGACCGATCAGCAGGACATTGCTTTTTG
>QKII01000253.1 GCA_003249625.1 Propionivibrio sp.
AATTTTTCGTACTGATCGACGTCCGTCTGTTCGAAAAGAATCGAATGCGAGGGGATCTTCAGCGTATCGGCAACGCGCGTGCAATCACGCATTATTTCGGCATAGCCGACGATTCCAATGCGACGGTTCTGACCAACGAGATCCGCCATTACGCCGAGGATGTCGTAAGCGTTTATTTTGATATCGACAACGGGAATGCGCGTGTGCCTGCGGATCAATTGCGCCGTCTTGCCGCGGCTGACCAACACCTGATACCCCTTTTCTTCCAGCTTGGGTAAAAGCGTCAGCGCCTCCTCGAGGTTGGCCGTTTCGATATCAAAATCGTCACTGACAAGACCACGGGTCGCCTGAGCGATTTCGGATAATGCCTTGTAGGGCGCAACCAAGCAGATTTGGGCAGTCATGATCGTGAAAGGACGAACTGCCACAATTCCAGCAGCGATCGTTCCTGGCAAGACAAGTGTCTAATCGTAACAGCTTTCTCCATACGGAGACGAACTGCTATATGCCGCCATCCATTTCACCGCGCACTTTGAGTCGGCGACGCCCGACCAGCCCCTCACAGCCATGAAGATCATCGTTTTCAACCTTGCAGGAGAAAGACCCGTCAGGGCGCACGACCCGCTTGCGGCGCAAGGTGCGCCCGTCGCACGTCAGAGACTCATGGCTGCGGTCCAGACAGAAGCGTTGCTCGCGGTGCCAACGCAAACCGATCGTCGATGTCTCGATAAAACATGCGCGACTCACCGCCTCAAGCTCGTCGGGCACGATCAGCAAACGGAAATCGATGAGAGGACGCCCCTTTTTACCTTGCCGGCTCCCAATACTGAGATCCAGCACACCAGTGAGCGCACGCAAACAATCCACTGCGACACCGATCTCCTCGCCGCTCATGTCGTCAACATCGAAGCTGAGGACGATCACCTCATCGGAGCCCCCTTTTCGCATAATCCTGTCCGCATCAAGATGAATATAGCCGCTATCTTTCATGGCATAGGAAATAATCAGGTATAAAAGTGGCGAGCACCATCGTCAGAGGACGATGGCGTTCCTACGAATCATAGCGTAGTCCGTCGAAACATCCTTCCGAGAACGAGACCTCAACTCGTTGCGCGAGCCGTCCCCGCTCCCACATGGTCAAAAAACACAACTTCGATATCTTTAATACCCGGTGCACGCCCCCTTTCCCGATCACCTGTGCTATAGATAACGTAATCCCGCAACAACAACCAATAACGCCATGAGCCCAAAAGAAAAAACAGTCGTATTCGGCACGGAAGACGTGCTCGTCAGCCTGTGCGACTCGGTTACCAAGGTTCTCACCCTGGCCACGCAAAGTCAGATCCGCTATTCAGCAATGGTGCAGCGCATCAGCAAGACCTGCCTGAAGCCGGACATCGGCTGCTTCGTGCTCTTTGACGGCGGATTCTCCGGGCTGGTGATCATCAATTTCTCGGCGCAGGCGGCGATGGAGTTGTACACGAGCTACATGCGCAGCATGGGCATTCCGGAAGACAGCCTGGCCAGTTCCTTCACCTCCGACGAGGTGGCCAACGTGATGGGCGAGCTGATGAACCAGATCGTCGGCGACTTCACCGGAAAGGTCGGGCGCGAACTGCAGACGCACATCACCCAAAACCAGCCGAAGATGCTGGCGATCAACAAGCAGGTGATGCTCAGCGTAGACGCCAACCTCGACCAGGCCGAAGCCCGGCGGGTGACCTTCTACACCGGTGGCGGAAACATTTTCTACCTCGAACTGGCCATCGACCGCACCGAGTTCATCAAGCTCTACGACTTCGAGCCGAACGAAGCCCCCGATCCCGACGCGCTGATCGCGCAGGCTGCCGCCGGCATAGCTTCCGGCGAAATACCGGACGTGCCAAACAACGACGATAACGACGAACTCCTGAAATCGCTCGGCATGTAGCCGGCACGCCGAGCATGCAACGGGGATGGCCTGATCGCCATCCCCGTTTTCATTTCTACGTCATCTCCGCGTAACACGATCGTCATCACCCTCGGCGATCATCGGTCCCCACCATGAGTGCCGAAAAGAAACGTTCTATCGCCCGCCGCCCGGACGGCCGCCTTGATCTCTGGGTGTGCAGCCGCTGTGGTTACGTCTACGACGGCAGCAAAGGCGAACCGTTAAGCCAGACCTCTCCCGAGACTCCTTTCGAAGCACTGCCGGACAGCTGGCGCTGCCCGCACTGCACCTCCGAAAAGGAATTCTTTTTTCATTGACCCACACCATCAAGACAAGAGGATTGACCGCATGAGCGACACCGCCGCAAAAATCATCACGACCACCCCGCTTGCCGACATGATCGACGCCCGCCTCTCGCGCCGCTCCGCGCTCAAGGGGCTGCTGGCAGCAGGCGCCGCCACGGTTGCAGCGCCTGCCGCGTTCGCCGCGACACGCAACGCCGACCCATCCTCGCTGCCGTTCGCGCAGGCACCGCACACCATTGAGATGTTCCAGCAGGTCGCCCCCGGCCATCGTGCCGAGGTGCTGATGCGCTGGGGTGACAAGGTACTCGCCGATGCGCCGGCGTTCGACCCGTTCAACCTCTCTGCCGAAGCGCAGGAAAAGCAGTTCGGCTACAACAACGACTTCGTTGCCTTCCTGCCTCTGCCGCGCGGCTCGAAGAACAGCACACACGGCCTGCTCGCCGTCAATCACGAATACACCAACCCTGAGCTGATGTTCGCTGGCTACACCGCGCTCGACGCGGCGCGCAAGATGAGCAGAGAACAAGCCGACGTGGAGATTGCCGCGCACGGCCATACGATCATCGAGATCAGGAAGGGCACCAACGGCTGGGAGCCTGTGCAGGGCAGCAGGTACAACCGCCGCATCAGCGCGCGCAGCACCGAGATGCAGGTCAACGGTCCCGCCGCCGGCCACGATCGCCTGAAGACGAAGGCCGACCCGAGCGGCCGACGTGTCATCGGCACGCTCAACAACTGTTCCGGCGGCGTCACGCCATGGGGCACGGTGCTGACCGCGGAAGA
>QKII01000308.1 GCA_003249625.1 Propionivibrio sp.
CGGACCACATCGGCCGCGATCGAGCAGATCGGCGGCGCGAAAAAGGGCAAGGCGATCATCATCATCAATCCGGCCGAGCCGCCGCTGATCATGCGCGACACGATCCACTGCCTTACTGAAACGGCACCGAACGAAGTGCCCATCGCTGCCGCAATCGACGCGATGGTCAAGGAAGTACAGAGCTATGTACCGGGTTACAAGGTGGTCAACGGCCCGGTGTTCGATGGCAACCGCGTTTCCGTTTTCCTCGAGGTCGAGGGACTGGGCGATTACCTGCCCCGCTACTCGGGAAACCTGGACATCATGACCGCCGCCGCGGCGCGCACGGCCGAGCTATTCGCCGAAGAAATCCTGGCCAGAGGAGACGCACAATGAATCAGACAACAAGAAAAGTCGCCGTCCACGACATGTCGCTGCGCGACGGCATGCACGCCAAGCGCCACCAGATCAGTCTGGAGCAGATGAAGTCCATCGCCTGCGCGCTCGATGCTGCCGGCGTGCCGCTGATCGAGGTTACCCACGGCGACGGCCTCGGCGGCGCGTCAGTCAATTACGGTTTTCCCGCCCACACCGACGAGGAGTACCTCTCGGCCGTCATTCCGCTGATCAAGTCGGCCAAGATCTCCGCCCTGCTGATCCCGGGCATCGGCACCGTCGATCACCTGCGCATGGCGTGCGACCTCGGGGTGCGGACGATCCGCGTCGCCACGCACTGCACCGAGGCCGACGTTTCGGAACAACACATCGGCTTGGGTCGCCAGCTCGACATGGATACCGTCGGCTTCCTGATGATGGCGCACATGGCGCCGCCGGAGCGGCTGGTCGAGGAAGCACTGAAAATGGAGTCCTACGGCGCCAACTGCGTTTATGTCACCGACTCGGCCGGCTTCATGCTGCCCGACGACGTGCGGGCACGCATTACCGCCGTGCGCGCCGCGCTGAAGCCGGAAACGGAAATCGGCTTTCACGGCCACCATAACCTGTCGATGAGCGTGATCAACTCGATCGCCGCCGTCGAATGCGGTGCGACACGAATCGACGCGGCGGCCGCCGGCCTCGGCGCCGGTGCCGGCAACACGCCGCTGGAAGTTTTCGTCGCCGTCTGCAACCGCATGGGCATCGAGACCGGCATCGACCTGTTCAAGGCACAGGATGTTGCAGAGGACCTTGTCGTGCCGATGATGGACCAGCCGCTGCGCATCGACCGCGATTCACTGACGCTCGGCTACGCCGGTGTGTATTCGTCGTTCCTGCTCTTCGCCAAGCGCGCCGAGAAGAAATACGGCGTGCCGGCGCGGGAGATCGTCATGGAGCTCGGCCGGCGCAAGATGGTGGGGGGGCAGGAGGACATGATCGAGGATGCGGCGATCACCTTGGCCAAGGCACGCGGCCTGATCCCTGCCTGAGGAACCGAGAGATGAGCCACCGCAGCAGCGACATCCTGAAAAAGCCCGAATGGTGCTTCAACCGTAGCGTCTATAAGTCCGCCGGCTACTCCGAGGATGACCTCGACCGGCCGATCATCGGCATCGCCAATGCCTGGAACGAGCTGGTGCCGGGCCACACCAATCTGCGCCAGGTCGCAGAACACGTGCGCAAGGGCATCCACATGGCCGGCGGGACGGTCGCCGAATTCGGCGTCATCGCCGCCTGTGACGGCACCGCGCAGGGGCATGCGGGAATGCATTTCATCCTGCCCTCGCGTGACCTGATCGCCAACGACATCGAGGTGATGGTCGAGGCCCACCGGCTCGATGGCATCGTCCTGCTCGGCTCGTGCGACAAGATCGTCCCGGCCATGTTGATGGCCGCCGCGCGCCTGCGCATCCCGGCGATCTTCCTGCCCGGCGGGCCTATGCTCGGCGGCGTCGAGTTCGACGGGCGCAAGTCCGACCTAACGACGATGTCCGAAGGGCTCGGCATGCTGAAAAGCGGCCGGATCGATGTCGCCACCTACGGCAATCTCGAAGAATCCTGCGGCCCGACCTGCGGCTCGTGCGCTTTTTACGGCACGGCCAACACGATGTGCTGCATGGCCGAGGCGATGGGTATGTCGCTCCCCGGCGCGGCGCTGGTACCGGGCGTTTACAATGACCGGCTGCGCCTCGGCGAAGCGTCCGGTCAGGCGATCGTCGATCTGGTGAAGCGGAACGTCAGCGCCGACAAGATCATCACCTTCGAATCGCTGGAGAACGCCATCCGCGTATTGATGGCCACTGGCGGCTCGACCAACGCCGTGCTGCATCTCACCGCCGTCGCCGCCGAACTGGGAATCAGTGGCGCGCAGATGATGGAAGCCTACGATCGGCTGAGCGCCACGACACCGCAGGTGGCCAAGGTCAATCCGTCATCGAAGTTCGACATGGAGGACTTCCACAAGGCCGGAGGCATTCCGCGCGTGATGCAGGCCATCGTTTCGCTATTGCATGAGGATTGCCTGACGGTGAGCGGCCGAACAATCGTCGAAAACCTCGAAACCTACCGCTACAAGTACCCGCCGAATCCGGACGTCATCAGCAGCATGGATCGTCCGTTCAGCCAGCAGAAAGGTCTCGCCATCCTGCGCGGCAATCTGGCACCAGCCACGGCGGTCACCAAGCCGGCGGCCATCGATCCGGCGATGCACGTCTTCAGCGGCGTCGCCCGCGTGTTCGACTCGGAGGAAGCTGCCGAAGAGTCGATTCTGGCAGGACGTATTCGTGAAGGCGACGTGGTGGTCATCCGCTACGAAGGGCCGAAGGGCGGCCCCGGCATGCGCGAGATGTACAAGGCGATGAAGTACCTCTACGGCATGGGGCTGGCGAAGAAGACGGCGCTGATCACCGACGGGCGCTTCTCCGGTACCAACAACGGCTGCTTCGTCGGGCATATCTCGCCGGAAGCCGCCGATGGCGGGCCGCTGGCCGCCGTGCAGGACGGCGACCGCATCACCATCGACATTCAAAACGGAACGCTCGAACTGCACCTGAGCGACGCCGAAATCGGCAAGCGGCTGGAAGGCTGGAAGCGCCCCGCGCCAAAGTTCACGCGTGGGTATCTCGGCATCTACTCGCGTTTGGCAAGTTCAGCCGCCGACGGCGCGGTGTTGCGTGTACCGGACTGAGTCTGTCAAACTCAAACGGCCGGCGGCCTCAAGGCCCCGGCCGCATTCACGAAGATGGAATACAGCGACGTTGTTCCGCATATAAACAACCGGTTGCGCTGGATACCACCAAAACAGACATTGGCCACGACCTCGGGAACAAGTATTTTCCCGATCAGGCAGCCGTCCGGCGCGATGCAATGCACACCGTCGCCCGCCCCAACCCAGAGATTTCCGTCGGTATCGATGCGGAAACCGTCGTACAAATCGACGCTACATTCCGCGAAGACCTCGCCGCCGCATAAGGAGAATCCGTCAGCACCGACCGAGAATCGACGGATATGTCGCCACCCTGTAGGCGAATGGGTACGTCCCGTATCGGCGATGTAGAGCAAACTTTCGTCTGGCGAAAAAGCCAGTCCATTGGGCATCTGAAAATCAGTAGCAACGGTACGCAACTCTCCCGATACCGGATCCAGGCGCCAGACGTGGCAACCGTCGACCTCGTGCGGAGCGGGATAGCCTTCGTAGGCGGTATCGATGCCATAACTGGGATCCGTAAACCAGATGCTCCCGTCCGACTTCACCACCACATCGTTCGGTGAATTGAATCGCCAGTTTTCTCCGCCTGCACAAAGCACCGTGCGCGAACCGTCGTGCTCATAGCGCGAAATGCACCGCCCGCTGTGCTCGCAGGCAATCAAGCGACCTTCCCGATCAACTGTGTGCCCGTTGGCGTGGAACGACGGCGACTGGAACACGGAGACCGACCCATCCGTTTCGTCCCAGCGCATGACCCGGTTGTTGGGGATATCCGACCATACCAGGTAGCGTCCGGCCGCCAGATACGCAGGGCCTTCGCTCCATCTGCACCCGGTGAAGAGCTTTTCGAGATGCACGTTGCCCATGGCATGGCGGCAAAAACGCTCGTCGATGATTTCGAAACTATCGGTAAGCATGGAAGGATCCCCTTTTCCCTAGTAATGCCGATTGATCAACGCGTCGTCCGGCGCGCCATTAACCGCTCGATCAGCACGGCGCCAATGATGATGCTGCCGATCGCGGCGCCCTGCCAGAATGGCGAAATCCCCAGAAGATTCATGCCATTGCGAATCATCACCATGATGAAAACGCCCATCAGCGTGCCGATCACCGAGCCGCGGCCGCCGAACAGACTCGCTCCACCGATGACCACAGCAGCGATCGCGTCAAGCTCCATCCCATTGCCGGCCAGGGGATCGATGGATAGCAACTGTCCGGCAATCAGCGCCACGGACAGCGTCGACATGGCGCTGCAGATCACATAAACCAGTATCCGGTAGCGCGTCGCGGCGAGACCCGCAATGCGCGCGGCTTCGATGTTTGAACCGATCGCATAGATCGTGCGCCCGCCTTTCGCCCAGGTGAGATAGATCCACGCGATGGCATAACAGGCAATGAGAATGACGACATTCATCGGCACACCAAGGGTACTGCTATCGACCAGACGACCGAGCGACTCTGGCACATCGGAGATCGACTGCTGACCTGATACGACATAGGCCAGACTGCGACAGATCGCCATCATGCCCAGCGTCACCACGAATGGCGCCAGACCAAATACGGCGACAAGCACGCCGGCGATAAGACCGATCAACGCGCCGCAGGCGATGGCAAACAACAGTGCAACAGGAATCGGCATCTCGCGCATGGCCAGACCGAGAATGATGCCGGTGAATCCGGCGACGGAACCAACGGAGAGATCGATGCCTCCAGTGAGGATCACGAACGTCATCCCCACAGCCACGACGCCTATGACCACCGACTGATCGAGCAGATTGAGCAGGTTGTTTGTCGTCAGGAAATACTCGGAGGCCAACGACAGGATCAGTCCGAGGACAAGAGCCAGCCCAAGCATGCGGACCTCGATCGAGCGAGAAAGACGGGCAAGCAATGATGTCGATTTCGTTGAAGGCATAGAAAAAACTCGTATCAGAAACTCATATCAAAGGGTCAGCAGGATGTTTTCGTTGTCCTGGCGAGCGATGTCCTCGGCAATTGCCTCGCGCAATCTGGCAACTTGATCTGGCGAAAAATCGGATTTGAATGTCAACCCGATAACGCCCAGGTCATGCCCGCGCGCATTGCCTACGCCAAGCAACAGGGTTGTCGTACCGTCCGCCTCCGTGACGACACCGCGATTTGCCGCCTGAGTGAGCGCTTGGGGCACGCTTGTCTGGGCAATACGGCTCACCGCGCCGGAGGAAAATCCGAGCGTCGCCGCTGAATCCGGCGATGCGGCAAGACAGATCAGGGACTCGGCATCGACGATCGCCCAGAACACCGCAGCGCCGTAGGTGGAAGCCATGCGGTCGATCCACGTCCGCTGGTCTGCCATCGAGCTGCGCGGCGCCGCCAGCATCAGCAATTTCTCCTCGTCGAGCATGGCAGCGGGAACCGCGCCAATGGAGCAGCCATCGCTGATCGGCACGACGCGGTCGCAAAGGTCTATCAGTTCCTGAAAGTCCGACGAAACGACAAGTACGGACACGCCCTCGGCAGCAACCGCGCGCAACAACTTGTAGATGGCGGTACGCGCGCCGATATCGATTCCCTTCGTCGGTTCGTCGAGCAACAGCACGTCCGGCTCGAGCAACAGCCAGCGCATCAGCAAGACTTTCTGCTGCATACCTCCGGAAAAACTGAACATGCTCTCGTCGTCAAGGCGATGCGGCGGCAGATCCAGCTTGATCGCCAACTGCGCGGCGCGCTCGCGAAAACTCTCGTAACGGATCCACGACGAACGCTGCGCCGACAAGGCGGCCACCAGCAAATTCTCGCGCACCGACAAATCCGGAAGAATGCTCTGCGCCCTCCGATCCTCGGCGAGGTAACCCAAGCCGGCACGAATCGCATCCAGCGGGTATTTGGCCCGGAACGGCTTGCCGTGGAAATGGATTGCCCCCTGCTGGATGGCGCGCAGGCCAAAAATCGCTTCCAGCGTTTCGGAGCGCCCCGCACCGACCAAACCGCCGAGCCCGAGAATTTCCCCTTTGTGCAGCGTGAAGCTGACATCCCGCACCAGCGGCCCGGCCTGCAGGTTGATCACGTCGAGGACGGTCTCTCCCTTGTCCGAGTTTTCGCCGACGGAATCACGCGGGACCGATTCGACATCGCGACCGATCATCAGCCGGATCAACTCGGCCTGCGTAAGGTCGGCCGTCCGCGCCCCATTTGCCGCGACTCCGCCATCCCGCAATACCGTAACCCGATCCGTGATCGTGAACAACTCCTCCAGCCGGTGCGAGACGAAGATCATCGCCCGCCCTTCCGTGCGGAGACGGCCCATGACAGCAAAGAGCTTGGAGGTTTCTGACGGACTCAGCGAGGTGGTCGGCTCATCAAAGATGATCACCTTGGCATCCAGCGCCAAGGCCCGGGCGATCTCTACCAGTTGCCGATGGGCCGCCGAAAGATCGCCGGTGCGATCCTGTGGATCGATCTCGTCGTCGACGCCCAACTGCGCCAGGATTTCCGAGGTTTTCTGCCGCAATTCGGCAAATTTTGCGCGCCCCTTGCTGCCATAGAGAGGCAGAAAGACGTTCTCGAAAACAGGCAAATCGGGGGCGAGGCTGGTTTCCTGCATAACCATCGCCACCCCTGCTTCCAACGCCTCGCGTGGCGAGCGGAAATTGCAGACGCGGCCATACAGCATGATCTGGCCGCCATTTGGCTGCAGATGACCGGCGATCAGTTTGGAGAGAGTGGATTTCCCGGCACCGTTGGCCCCGAACAGGGCGTGAACTTCACCGGACTGCAATTCGAAATCGATGCCATCGAGGACGGTCACGGCACCGAAGCGTTTGATTATTCCTTGTGTGGTCAGCATGGCGCGGCTGGCCGGGAGGGGTGACGAAATGACTCCCGCTCCCGGCGGTGGCGTATCAGGGGTTGTTGGCAAAAACATTGAGCTTGATCTGGTCGGCCTTGGACTCGGCCGTTTCCTTGGTCACGGCCATGATCTCGACCATTTTCTCCTTCGGCGGCGTCCCTCCGGCCAGTTTGTCGGTGAGCAGTTTGGCGGCCGTTGCCCCCATCAGATACGGTTGCTGCATCCCGGAACCGACGACGGTGCCGTCCTTGATCGCCTGCAACAATTCAGGGGTGCCATCGAACGCAGCCACAAGCACCTCCCCTTGGCGCCGCGCAGCTTTTACCGCCCGCGCCACACCGATGGCCTGCTGGTCCGACTGGACAAAGATCAGGCGCAGAGCCGGATTGGCAGTGAGCATATCCTGCGCGAAGCGGAAGGACTCGTCAGCCGTAAAGGTCTTCATCTGCTGCATCGGCACTTCCTTGGTCACGCCGACCGCCTTCATCGCCTCACGGAATCCCTGCGTACGCAACTGGCCGTTCTTGCGGGACTGCGGGATGGCGATGATCCCGTACGAGCCCTTCGTCCAGCCCTTGGCCTTGAGCGCAGCCCCGGCGGCATCACCGATAGCGCGCGCACCGGCAAGGTTGTCGGAGGCGACGAAACTTACATAGTTACCGCGCGTGGTACCGATATCGCAGATGACGACAGGCACCCCCGCTTTCTCCGCCAGTTCGAGCACGCTTGGCGCGGTCGAGCTGTCTGTCGGGGAGATGACGATGCCAGCCGCCCCCTTCGCCAACGCATCCTGCGCATTCTTGAGCTGGGTACCGCCGTCGTTGTTCGAATCCAGGGTCGTCAGCGCGTAGCCGGCCGCCTTGGCATTCGCCTCGACACCGGTAGCCACGTAGCGCCAGAACGACACGTTAAGCGACGGCGTGATATAGACAAGACTCTTGCCCTCCGCAGAAGCTACTCCCGCCGACAGGCCGACGGAAACAATCGCACAACTCGCCAAGGTACCCAGCAGATTACGAAACAACTTTTTCTTCATCGTTGCCTCCAGAAAAAGAACGCCATGAATCAATTTGGGGACAGGCTCGGGCCATCCTGCATGACGACCTCTTCCAGTCCAGTCAGTGTCGGCGCAGTTGTGCGACGTTCGCTCCCCCGCCACGTATTGTTGTTTTTGCCGCTCGACGCCGAAACTATCACACGATAGGCAATCGCGGATTAAGCGTCATGCGCGAAGATTTTTTGCGGGAACCCGCAAAAAAATACCGGATTCTCCGCTGGCACATGGCACACTGAATATTGATACTGCGTAAAAAACTGCCTGCCATGCCGAACACTACGTCCCCCGTAGACCTGACAAAGGTCCTTTCCATCCAGCGCGCGATCGCCGGCCAGCTCGATTTTCGTGCAGTGATCCGTGCGGTATCCAACGAGATCATCGGGCTCCTGCCCCACGATCATCTGGACGTTGCCGTCCTCAGTTACGACCGCCAGCACGTGGCTGCCTACGAGACCGGACTGCACACCGAATGGGACGCCGGCACCAGCGCCTTCAAGCCTGTTGTCGAAAGTCCGATCCGCGACCTGCTACGCGGGCAGGTGGACCATATCGTGACGGCCGACGCACAGACGGATCCGCGCTTTCATTTCGCCGGCGCCTTTTCCCAACCAATTTTCTCTGCCGGCCTGCACAGCCGCCTGCATGTCCCGCTCAAGGTTGAAGGTCGCGTCATCGGCGCGCTGTCGTTCTCGACACAGAAAACCGGCACCTACTCGGACGCTGAAGTCGAGGCAGCCAGGGTTGTTGCAGACATTCTGTCTTCCTATCTTTATTCACTGCAGCAAAGCGAGCTGGCGCGCCAGCGTGAACTGCAACAGATGGAGGCCGAAGCGCGCGCCGAAGGTCTGCGGATCGGCGCATTGCACCTGACAGAGGAACTGGAAAACGCACGCCAGTCCATCGGCATGGATCTCCACGACCAGACACTCGCCGACCTGACCCGGATTTCCCGCAGCCTCAAGCGTCTCCTGCCGCGCGAGAGCATCCACGGCATGGATTTGCAGCCGATTCTCGAGGAAGTCGAACTTTGCGTACGCGAATTGCGCGTGATCATCGACAACGCAAAACCCTCCGTGCTGCAATTCTTTGGCTTTGGCCAGGCCGTCGAGGCACTGCTCGAACGTAGCGTCCGTGCCGAATCATCGCTGCTCGACTACCGGCTGGTCGACGACGGCAATTCCGGCATCGAGGACCTGCCAAGCAACACCCTCGTATCCCTCTACCGTATCGTTCAGGAAGCCATCAACAACACCGCCCGCCACGCGAATGCCTCGCGCATTAATGTTGAGATCAAGCGTTCCGAGGAAGCCATCCGGATCATGGTAACCGACAACGGCAGCGGGCTCCCCAAGGCCTCGAGCCTACGTCGCGGCGGCCTGAGCAACATGCAGACGCGGGCCTCGTTGATAGGCGCGACTTTTATGGCGACGCCGTCCCCCGACGGCGCAGGCACCCGTCTCGAAATCGCTCTCCCAGACCCCTTGCCAGAAAGCATGGCTAACCGTCCTCCGGTTGCTTTGGACAAATCCCGATGAGTACCTACCTGGTCGTCGAAGACGACATCCTGCATCGCAACTTCCTGCGTGAGGTCGTGATCAATTCCGAACTCGAATGCACCCAGTTGATCGAGGCTGCCGACGGTGAAGAGGCCATCCGACTCGTTCGCGAATACACGCCAAAGGGCATCGTCATGGATCTTCAGATGCCGAAGAAAACCGGCGTCCAGGCCGCACGCGCCATCTGGGCCGCGCAGCCGGACGTCCCCATCGTCTTCTGGTCGAACTATGACGACGAAGCCTACGTTCGCGGGATCACCAAGATTGTCCCGGCCTGCGCCACCTACGGCTATATCCTGAAGACATCATCGAAGGAACGACTGAGGCGATCGATCCGCTGTGTCTTTCTCGAGGGCCAGAACGTCGTTGACCGGGAAATTCGCGGCGTACAGCAGCGCAGCCAGGGCCGTTCGGACGGCCTGACCGAGTCCGAATACGAGGTCCTGCTCGACATCACCATCGGCCTCACTGACCAGGCCATCGCCGAACGCAGGAACATTTCGCTACGTAGCGTCCAGGGGCGACTGCAACAACTGTACGGCAAGCTCGGTGTCATCGAGATGCCCTCGCTCGCCAGTGGCGCGGCGCAGTTCAACAGCCGCACCCGCGCGATCGCCGTAGCCCTCATGTCGCGCCTGATCAACGAAAAATCTATCGAAGCCGCCGAACTTGACCTCCGCCGCGAAGGGAACACTGACGACTGAGGTGTCGCGCGATGTGACGTCGCAGCCATTCATGCAGACTGCTTGCGGAGTCACACCATTCTGACCACCGATTCTTGCGAGGCTTGACTAACGAACCGCTTTGAGATGACGGTTTCAAATCACCCCATAGGCGACGTTGATCTTTTTGGACCACTCAATGACAAGAAGTGCAACCATGCTGACATACATTGAATTGAAGCAGCCTTTCCTTACCACAACCGAACCGCTTTTGCGCGCCTACTGCTAATTCGTCGGGTGGGCAACGCGGTTGACATGGAAAAGGCCGGGTGCTTAACTAAACATAGTTGTCATATGTCTACTTGTATGACAACAATAGCGCGGCGACCGAGAGGCTGGTTATAAGAAGTGCCTCGCCTCATCCGAAGGCAGTCGTGACTGCGATGAGAAATGAAGAGACTTTCTTCTTTGATTCATTCATTTATCGGAGGGATAGACAGATGAACGATGCACCACACGCTTGTAGATTTCCGCGGCTTATTTGGAACCTGGCAATGGGGGTAACGCTGATGACCGCCTCATTCATGTCCTTGGCAGCCGATTTCCCTACGCCTAAAGAGGGATCATGGGTCACGCGTGATTTCCACTTTCAATCTGGCGAGACGCTTCCGGAATTGCGAATAAGCTATACCACTGTGGGTGATCCAAGCGGCGAGCCTGTCCTTATCCTGCACGGCACCACCGGCTCTGCCAGGAGCATGTTGTCAGCTGGGTTTGCCGGAGAGTTATTCGGTGCAGGCCAACCTCTCGATGCCAGCAAGTATTTCATCATCCTGCCCGATGCCATTGGTACCGGAAAGACAACCAAGCCTTCGGACGGGTTGCGGATGAAATTCCCGAAGTACAACTATGACGACATGGTTGAGGCCCAATACCGCTTGGTTACCGAGCATCTGGGAGTGAAGCATTTGCGCATGGTTCTAGGAAACTCGATGGGGGGCATGCATACTTGGATGTGGGCTACGAAATGGACATCGCTGTACCGATGGCATCCTTCCCAACAGAAATGTCCGGCCGTAACTGGATGATGCGCCGCCTGCTTACGGAGTCCATCAAGAGTGACCCCGAGTGGATGGACGGCAACTACACAAAGCAGCCACGTAATTTCCAACTAACTTATCTGTTCTTTGCGGTCGGTACTAACGGCGGTGATCAGGCTTTGTTTAAGGCAGGACCGACACGCGAACAGGCCGACGAGTATCTGAAAAAGCGCTTGGCTACAAAGTTTACTGCCGATGCGAATGACTACATCTACCAGTGGGATTCCTCACGCGATTACAACGCATCACCGAAACTGGAAGAGATCAAGGCTTACGTATTGGCGGTCAACTCCGCTGATGACGAACGAAACCCACGTTCACTCGGAATCATGGAGCGCGAAATGAAACGTGTGAAGAACGGCAGGGAAATTGTGATCCCCGGCAGCGACGCGACAGGCGGACATGGAACGGCCATGAAGGCAAAGCTGTGGAAAGAAGAGCTAGATCAGGTAATGAAATCCGCGCCACGACTCTGAAAGGACGTTTTTCATCCTGACTGAAATGTGAAAGGAGTGGAGCCGATTCAGATCGGCTCTGCTCAGATTATTTGTTTATTGTGCGCGGGTTCTCTAGGGGTAGAAGTCCCTTTTTCTAGGGCCAATTAGCTCCCAGCCGGAAGACGGTGCACTCAGCATCCGTCGGGCATATGGTGCGGACAGTCATTATAAAAGTAGTTGTAAAGCACAAAATTCCCCGGTAGCAATTGGTCCAGACTGTGTAAAAACGCCATGGTGATATGGTGAGTCCGGGCCGTTTCGTTCAACAATGGTCCGCATAGTAACGGCGGCGTCATCAAGTTGGCTGATCCGTCGCGGAAAGTCCCCTTCTCAGGCCCTCATTGCCGCCATTAGCGTTCCGTAACTCAAGATTCTCATCACTCGTTTCATGTTGTGCGCAAGAACATGGAGGCTCATCTCTGTACGGACGCGCTCAAGGGTCTTTGTCAGGAAGTGTGCGCTGCCCATCCAGGATTTGATCGTTCCGAAGGGATGCTCGACAGTTTACCGACGAATGCGCATGCTGTCCGGCGCAAGATCAAGACGGCGCTCCATTTCGTCCAGGACGGTTTGATGTTCCCAGCGGCTCACGCGACGATAGTCACTCGGCGTACATTGCGCCTTGATGGCGCACGTTGGACAAGCTGAACTCCTGTAGCGGTTCATCATCATGACCGTCTTCGACGCGAAGCAAAGCGCCAGACAATGCTCAGTTCTGCCGAGCAGCGGTACTCATTGTACCGATACGTCATGGATGAAGTCGGCCTTGTCGAATCGCTCCTCGGCTTTGGCTGCCGATGTATGGGGCTTTGGAACGATGGCATTGATTCCCGCTTCATGACAGGCCAGGATTTCTCCTCCTCTGAAGTCTCCCCGATCTGCAATGACAGTAATCGTTTCGCAGCCGAGGGGCACATGCGCCGCCCCAATGACATCGATCTACGCGGATTATGTCCATGACATTTGTAACACGCTTTCGAAAAGCGCATCGGTAAAAGCATGCATGTCCGCAGACCACGCGACATCACAGAACAGCCGACCGAGAAATTCGACCCGGTTGGCAGCCTCAGCGCGCTGACGCAATTGCGCCGCAACGGAGAGGCTGATCCACTCGCCAATTATTAGCACCAGATTCAATTCAAGGCGGACGAACGACCGCGTTTTGCCATTACCGCTTTTGAATACAGGTGAGAGAACAAAACACGTCAGACACCCAAGCCCTCGGCGCGCCGGCACTGATGCCCTCGCATGACTCTAGACTATACGACCGAGGCCGAGATCCGCGTACCCAGAAGCCTGCTTCCTCCCGCCTTCGGCGATAAATTCGTTCACGGCTAAACCGTGAATTTATCGACCATGTCGTGCATTTCAGTCGACAGCAGCTTCATATCCTCCGAGGCTGTCTTGGCTTCATTCATGGCAGAAGTGTTTTTCTCACTCATTGAGGAGATCACTTCGACCTGTTTGGCAATCTGGTGACTGGCGATACTTTGCTCCTTGATCGCGTTATCGATTTCCGACGCGTTCACCAGCACTTGCTGTGCGCCTCCCCGGATCTTAATCATGAGGTCACCCGTTTGACGAGCGCCCTCCGCGTTGGACGTTACCTGCGCCACGACACGATGCATGTCATCAACGGTGCTACGCGTCTCGCTTTGAATCGCTGAAATCACCTGAGCAACCTCTTGTGTCGACTGAGTCGTCCTTTCGGCCAACTTTCGAACCTCATCAGCCACCACGGCAAAACCCCGTCCTTGCTCGCCGGCGCGCGCTGCCTCGATGGCTGCATTGAGCGCCAGGAGGTTGGTCTGGTCGGCGATTTCCTTGATTACGCCAACGATGCCGCCGATCTCCTCGGCGCGCTTGCTGAGCGTTTCCATTGACTGCGACGTGCCCTTGACGGTTTCCGCCATTTCCATCATCTCCTTGGCCGTCTGATCTATTGCTTGCTTGCCACGTTCGGCGCCTGCCAACGACTCTCCGGCAATATCCTTGGCAGTTGAGGAGGAGTCCGAAACATGCGAGACGCTAACCGCCATTTCCTCCACGGAGGCGGCCATCGACGCCGTCGCCTCATTCTGCTGGCCGACTGATTCCGAAAGCATCGATACGGAATGAGCCAATTCATCCGAAGCACCCGACACATGGTTGCCGGCCTCCTTCATGCGGCGAACGACGGCCTGGAATTCATCGAGCAATCCGTTGACGCTGGCGGACACGTGGGCAATTTCGTGATTTCCGGACGCCGGAATGCGCCGGGTGAGGTCCAGTGATTGCTTGATACCTGTCGTTGCATCCTGAACC
>QKII01000146.1 GCA_003249625.1 Propionivibrio sp.
TCCTGCTGTTCGTACCCGGAACTTGGCGAACTGTCGGTGAAGTTCGATCTGGTCGTCAACGCGACCTCGGCCAGTCTGCGCGGTGAGTTGCCGCCGGTGCACACCAATGTCTTCGCGCCGCGCTTCCTCGCCTACGAACTGTCGTACGGCAAGGGGCTGACGCCTTTCCTTAGATTGGCGCAAGGCGTGGGCGCCGGCAAGCTGGCCGACGGCGTCGGGATGCTCGTCGAGCAAGCTGCCGAAGCCTTCGAATGGTGGCGCGGCGTGCGCCCCGAAACGACCTCAATGATTGAAACCTTGACGGTGCCGCTGACGTAATAGCGCTGCCGAGCGAGGCGAATTCCGGTATTGTCCAACTCTTGAACGCGAGGTTCAAAATGAAAGTCCTGATGCTGCACGGTATCAACCACAACATGTTCGGCAAACGTGATCCGAAGCAATACGGCACGATCACTCTGGCGCAGATCGACGAGAAGCTCGTCGCGCTGGGCAAGGAACTCGGCACCGAGGTCGAGAGCTTCCAGACCAACCACGAAGGCGAGATGGTCGAGCGCATCCACCAAGGGTATTTCGACGGCGTGGACGCGGTGCTGATCAACGCCGGCGCCTGGACGCACTACAGCTACGGCATCCGCGATGCGCTGGCGATCCTGACGTGCCCGGTCATCGAAGTGCACATGTCCAACATCCACGCGCGCGAGGCGTTTCGTCACCATTCGTGCTTTGCCGAGATCGTCAAGGGGCAGATCTGCGGCATCGGTGTCGATGCGTACCTGATGGCCCTGCGCGCGGCGGTTTCCGACGTGCAGTCGGCGACGAAGTAAAAAGAGAGGATCGGGAGTCCGATGCGTTCGCGATGAGTTCAGACAACAAGCCAGAACATCCCGATCACCACCCCCACGCCGGCCGCGGCATCCTGATGGCCTTGCTGGCCACCATCTCCTATGCGGTCGTCGATACCTTGTCGAAATACCAGGCGCGTGAGTATCCGGTCGGGATGATCGTCTGGGCGCGCTACGCCGTGCCGCTGGTGCTGCTGCTCGCCGTTTTCCTGCCGCGGCGCGGCGCGGCGATGCTGCGGACCAAATTTCCGGCAGTGCAACTGGCGCGGGGCATTCTGCTGACCGGCGGTACCATCTTCATCGTCTTCGCCTACCGCGTCATGCCGATCGCCGAGGCACAGGCGATCAGCTTCATCCATCCGGTGCTGTTGACCGTGCTGGCGGTCATCTTCCTGAAGGAGAAGGTCTCCCGGCTCGGCTGGACGGCGGTGCTGCTCGGTTTCTCCGGCGTACTGATCATCGTCCGTCCTGGTGGAGGGCTGTTTACGCCGGCGGCCGTCCTGCCGCTCGGGCTGGCATTTTGTTTTTCCTCGTACCAGATCTTCACCCGGCTGGTCGCCGGCAAGGAGGATTCGCTCAATTCGCTGTTCTGCGTGCTTCTGGTCGGCACCGTGGTGATGAGCGCGGCGCTGCCCCTGTCTTGGATCGACCCGACGCCGAAGGGGCTGTTTTTCTTCGCATTGATCGGGATTACCTCCGGGATAGGGCATTTCTCGACGATCAAGGCGCTGGAATACGCCCCCGCGTCGCTGCTGGCGCCGTTCGCCTACATCCAGTTGTTGTGGGTGAGCATTCTGGGCGTCGTGGTATTCGGCGATTTCCCCGACGCGGTGACTCTGGTCGGGATGGGCGTGGTCGTGGCGGGCGGGTTGCTGGTGGCCGCTTCGCGGCGGAGAAAAGTCAAAGGCATCGTACCCTAGCGGCGTAGAATGCGTCGTTGCTTTTCTTCCCCGGTGTCGTCGTGGTTTATCGCATCATCACCATCATCTTCCCCCTGTTTGCCGTGGTTCTCGTCGGTTTCTTCTATGCGAGAAAGCACAACCCGGAGATGGTGGCGGCCAACCGGATGACCATGGAGGTCTTCCTGCCGGCGCTGATCTTCACCGCGCTGGCGAGCAAGTCATTCAACCTCGTCGACAACATCCCGATGGCCATCGGCTGCGCGGTGGTAACCCTTGGTTCGGGGCTGCTTGCGTGGCCGGTCGCCCGTTTCCTCGGGATCGACCCGAAAACCCTGATCTCACCCGCGATGTTCAACAACGTCGGCAACATGGGCTTGCCGCTCATGCTGTTCACTTTCGGGGATGATGCATTGGGCGCGGCCGTGGTGCTGATGCTGGTGCTGATCGTGATCCAGTTCTCCCTTTCTCCATGGCTGCTGACCGGGCACTTTTCTTTCGGAGCGCTCTGGCGCGAACCCTTTCTCGTTGCCTCCGTGGCTGGCGTTGCTGTCAGCCTGAGCGGCATTGCGCTCTGGCCGCCACTGGTTTCAGCCAGCAAGATTCTCGGCGACATCGCCCTCGGCATGATGATCTTCTCGCTTGGGGTTCGGCTTTCTTCGACACGGGCCGGCAAGATGCTCCGCGTCGGGATCGCTGGCGGTATCGTGACGCCGCTGACCGGCATGTTGACCGCGTGGGGATTCGCTACGCTGACCGGGATGAGCAAGGCCGAGACGGACATGCTCTTCCTGTTCGGCGCCTTGCCGCCTGCGGTCGGCTGCTTCATGTTCGCCGACCGTTACAAGCAGGAGCCGGACAAGGTGGCGGCGATCGTGATGATCGGCAACGCCATGGCGCTTTTCTTCATTCCTTTTGCGCTGGCCTTGCGGCTTTGACGCTGTTCACATCAGAAACCTCTCACGAGAGCCCTTCATGAACGATCACGCCATCGTGCAATGCAGCTTCGAACAGCACGCAGAAGCGATCCTGGAGATTTTCAACGAAGCGATCGTCAACTCGACGGCACTGTACGACTACCAGCCACGAACCCTGCAGAGCATGGCTTCGTGGTTCGAGGCCAAGCGAAATGGCGGCTTTCCGGTTATTGGGGTCGACGACGCAAAAGGCAGGTTACTGGCCTTCGGCAGCTACGGCACGTTTCGCGGATGGCCCGCGTACAAATACACCGTC
>QKII01000252.1 GCA_003249625.1 Propionivibrio sp.
TCACCAGAATGGACGGGGCCATGGTGGCGATGCGCCGCAGCCAGACCGGGATGTGCCGCTGCAGAAAGCCCTGCATGATCACCTGCCCGGCGCTGGTGCCGACCGTGGATGAGGAGAGCCCGGCAACCAGCAGCGAGAGGCCGAAAAACCATTTCGCCGCGCTGCCCAGCAGCGGTTCCAGCGTGCGGTACGCCTCTTCGATGGTGGCGATGTGGGTGAGACCGGTTTTGTAAAAGGTCGCCGCGGCCATGATCAGCATGGCGGCGTTGACAAAACTGGCAATGCCCATGGCGATGATAACGTCGATGATTTCGTAACGGTAGAGCTTGCGCAGTCGGGCGTCGTCGCGCACTACGATGCGCCCCTGGGTCAGCGCCGAATGGAGGAAGATGGCATGGGGCATGACCGTGGCGCCGAGGATACCCGAGGCGAGCAGCACGCTTTCCGCGCCGGAAAACTGCGGCACGAAGGAGTGAAAAAGCACCTGACTCCAGGCCGGTTTATCGATAACCGTTTCCACCAGGTAGCAGAGGGCGATGATGCCGACCATGGCGCTGATGACCGCCTCCAGCGAACGGAAGCCGTAATGTTCCAGGCCGAGGATGACCAGTGAAGCGACGGCGGTGAGCAGGGCGCCGATCAGCAGCGGGACGCCGAACAGCAGGTTGAAGCCGAGCGCCGCGCCGAGAAATTCCGCCAGATCGGTGGCCATGGCGACCAGTTCCATCAGGAGCCACAAGCCGACGACCACCGGTTTGGGGAAGTGGGTACGGCAGTGTTCCGCCAGGTTCATACCCGTGGCGATGCCGAGTTTGGCGGACATGGTCTGGATCAGCATGGCCATGAGATTGCTGGCCACGATGACCCAGACGAGCATGTAGCCGTATTCGGCCCCGGCCTGGATGTTGGTGGCAAAATTGCCGGGATCGATGTAGGCGACGCTGGCGATGAACGCCGGGCCGAGAAATGGCATCAGTCGGGCCGGCAAACTCTTTTTCTGGCTGCTGTCCAGCACGTCAAGAGCCGATTGGACCGTGCCTCCGTTCGAAAAGTACGATTTGTCGGGTTGCCTGTTCATGTCGCAAGGGCCTATATCTGTGTGGATGGATAAGCAATCCTCAAGAACTATCGCATAATGAAAACAACTGTCAACTTTCGCTCTTTGTCCCAAGGCTTGTCCTTGCTCTTTGCGGATCCTTCCGAGTGACGCGAAGGGGCGTGCGCAAAAAAGTTGCTCTGTTCGCTATTCAGTGACTGAAAAGCAAGTATTCACTTGCGCTTACCAATCCCCTGCCTATAATTTGACGACGGGATAAAATCGGGTTTTCAAGGGGATGAATCCAAGCACTTCGTATCTCGTAATGCATCTAATTTAAAGGCGGATGCCGCCGCAACCACCATCGACCAGGAGGAGTGACTATGGTAGAAAAGAGATCACCGGCCGTGAAAAAGGTGCAGAAAGACTTGATTCTCCGTGCCCTGACGGATGCGAAATTCAGGAAAACGCTGGCAACCGATCCGGCCCAGGCGTTAGGCAAACGAATCACCCCAGAGATGCAGAAAGAGGTCAACATGGTTCTGGCGGCGATCAAAGGCATCGAATCCCAGATCGCGGCGCTGGCCGACGAACTCCTTTGTGCCAACGGCGGCTGCGGCATTGCCTGAACCGGCCCATCATCTGGCCGAAGTTCTGGTAGCGACGACCTGGCAATGTAATCTGCGGTGCTCCTATTGTTTTGTCGACGAATACGGGCTGTCGGAAACGGGCGAGCGCATGTCTCCCGAGTCGGCAGCCCGGGTCGTGGATGCCCTCGACGCAGGTCTGGACGATGTGGAGAGTATCTGCCTGCATCTCTATGGGGGCGAGCCGCTGACCAACCTTCCGGCGCTGGCGGCCATGGTGGATCGCGCGGCGGAAAAACCGGCAGGGCGGTTCCGTTTTGCCGTCACCACCAACGGCGTCTGCGATTCGCCGGACGTTTTCGAGCTGCTGGATCGGGGACGCTTTCAGGTCGTTCTGAGCATCGACGGCCCGGCGAAAATTCACGACACTTGCCGTCGCACTCAGAACGGCGTCGGCACCCATACCGCAGTGATGAAGTTTCTCACCGAACTGCGCACTCGGACCCGGTGTTGGGTACGGGGCTCCAGCGTGGTGCGCTCCGGCTGGAGTCTCGGGCAGGCCAGTGCTTATCTGCGCACGCTGCCCGTGGACGTCATCAAGGCCCAGGCGATTAGATCCCCGCTCGGCGCCCCCTATGCCCTGACGGCCGAGGAATGGTCCCGTTACCGGGACGATCTGGAAGCGGTCGGCCGCCAGGTGATCGCCGAGCTTGAGGTGGGCAACCCGCCCCGCGACGACCGCTTTTCCAGCCGGGTGCTGCAACTACTGATGGGTAAAGAACGAAAACATTTCTGCGGGGCCGGGCATACCACCTTCGGCATCACTCCCGGTGGTGAAATTTTGCCTTGCGTGCTCATGGACGCGGCCGAATTTCGCCTCGGCCATATCGACGAGGAACCGTCCGTCTGGCGAAAGGCCGGACGGCAATGGCGCGACGATCAGACGGTTCGTTCCGAATGCCGGGACTGTTCCGCCCTCTCGCTCTGTGGCGGCGGTTGCCCCGCCCTGCTCCCCTTGTGCGGCGACGGCGAGTGCGACATCACCCGCAAGAACTGCGACATCGCGGCATCCATTTACGACCATTTCCGCGCCAATCCCGAACCGCTGCTATTGCTGGCCGGCATCCGATGACTTCGGCCGGTGGAGCAGACAAACCCCTGATTAATCCCGCATGGTGGACGCCGCCGTGCGGTTTCGATCCAGAAGACGTCGCGGCCCCACCCCTGTCCGATGATGTTCCGTGGCGGATCAACTCCCTGGCCATCGATGCCTCCGGCAGCTGCAACATGGCTTGCCGTTATTGCGCCGAAGCGACCACGCAGCCACCCCGTGCGCCC
>QKII01000487.1 GCA_003249625.1 Propionivibrio sp.
GTACCTCGCCGGCCACTGGTACCACCTTGCCGTCAATCCGGACCTCGTCCCGGTCGCCGACCCTGTTCGCCGCCTCGATGTTTCCGTCCTCTCCGAACAACTGCTCGGCCCGATCCTCGGCATCGCCGACCTGCGCCGCGACACACGCATCGACTTCGTCGGCGGCATCCGTGGCCTGCCGGAACTGGAGCGGCGCGTGAACAGCGGCGAAATGGCCGTGGCCTTCGCCATGCATCCGACGCAACTCACCGAACTGATGTCGGTCGCCGACGCCGGTGAGGTCATGCCACCAAAATCGACGTGGTTCGAACCCAAGCTTGCCGATGGCCTCGCTTCACACGTGCTTGATTAAGACAACCTGACGTACGACGCCCCGAAACGCCACTCCGGCATTTCGGGGCGTTTTGTTTTCATCGCCTTTATTGTTTTCCAGGCAAGAAAGGCAATGCGAGATCGACCGCCAGCGCGATCCGCTTCTCCAGCGCCGGACTGGTAATCCGGTAGTCGGTGAAATCCGCTTCGGTCGCATAGACGCCGAGCGGCAAGGTTAGCGCCTGCTTCATCGCGAGCAGCGGCCGCATCTGCTGGTCGATCATCAACCCGTGCAGCGGACTTCCACCTGTCGCCGCGAGCAGCGTCGGCGTCCCCGCCAGAGCATCCATGCCCATGAAGTCAACAAAGTGCTTGAACATGCCGGTATAGGTCGCGCTATACACCGGGCTGGCGGCGATCAGCACATCCGCCGACTCGACGGCGGCCAAATACCCAAGGATCTCCGGCGGCAATTCACTGCGCTGCAGACACGCCCCCATCGCTCGTCCGAATTGTGCGATTTCCAACACTCGCGGCGTGATTGTGCGATATTCGCCAAGCTTCGCCAGCAGGGCTTCGCACAGCACCAGCGTGCGCGAGGGCCTTTGCAGGCTGCCACAAAGCACCGTGACATTGAGAGCGGACATGATCGCGTTCCTTTCTTTTCACTAAAGCCAAGAGTGTTGCAAAATCCGCGCCGGCCCTGCTGGACACACTCAATCTCCTGTAGCAAACTCCACCGGCCGCGATGGCCACGGCGCCGATAGACAGAGAAACGATGACTTGCCAGAAAACACTACTTTCATTGGTCATTAGCGTTTCCCCCTTGGTAGCCTGGGGAACAGACGGACCTACCCAGGGCACGACGGACCTGACTGGTCTTTCGCTCGAACAGTTGCTTCAGGTCGAGGTCGTCAGCGCCTCGCGCTACGCCCAAACGCTCTCGGAAGCGCCGGCATCAGTCACCGTGATCGACGAGACCGAATTGCGCCAGCACGGTTACCGCAACCTCGCCGAAGCGCTGGTGACTGTTCCCGGTGTCTATTCGAGCAACGATCGCAACTACACTTACCTTGGCGTGCGCGGCTTCAACCGCCCCGGAGATTACGGCACACGTCTGCTGTTACTGACCGACGGCGTCCGCCGCAACGATCCGCTGTACGACCAGGCGATGCTCGGAAACGAATCGCCGGTCGAGATCGACTGGGTCAAGCGCATCGAATTCGTCCCCGGCCCGGCCTCGTCCGTTTACGGCCCGAACGCGCTCTTCGGTACCGTCAACACCATCATGCTCGACGGCGGAGACATTGACGGCGCCCGCGTCACCCTCGATGCCGGCACGGAACAAACGCGGCGAATCGGCATCGTATCCGGGCGAAAGATAGACGCCGACCGAGACTGGTTCATCGGGTTTTCGGCCTACAAGGCGGATGGAGACAACCTGTATTTCCCGGAGTTCGACAACGGCATCACGAACGGCAAGGCCAGCGGACTCGATGGCGAGAAATACCACAAGGCCTACGCGAAATACCGTTGGGGCAACTGGCGGCTGAGCGGGAATTTCAGTTCGCGAAAAAAGGATCTGCCCACAGCCCCCTGGAGCACCCAGTTCGGAGCCAGTGGGACATGGACACGCGACGAAAACAGTTTGATCGAGCTGCGTTACAACGGTGACGAATCCAATGGATGGACCCCCGCATTTCGCGTATATAGCGGCCACTACACCTATGACGGCAATTATCGCTACGAGGTCGATCCTGACTCCCGAGATCGCGCGACGGCAACGTGGCATGGTGGTGAATACCGGCTTACCTACGGAGGCTTTACGAATCACCGCCTGATCGTCGGCGTCGATGCGCAATGGAATACCAAGGTCGAGCAGATCTACTACGAGACAGGACCAAAAAACGTCATCCTCGACAGCAACGAACCCTCGCGCACGGCAAGCGTTTTCCTGCAGGACGAGTGGCGTTTCCTTCCCGATTGGCTCGTAAACGTCAGTCTCCGCCATGACACACACAGCGACTTTTCGGGCGTCACCTCGCCGCGCCTGGCGCTGATCTGGCAGACTACGCCGCGCCTTACACTCAAAGGAATCGTTGGTCAGGCCTATCGCTTTCCCAATGCCTTCGAGCGCTTTTACCACGATGGCGATCTCTCGCAATCAGCCAATCCGGATCTTGACCCCGAACGCATCTTCAGCCGGGAACTCGCCGCCTCGTACCGTATTGGACAAAATGGTCAGGTTGGCATCAGCATCTACAAGAACACGATCAGCGACATGATTGACCAGATCACTGACGATCAGGGTGTCTCGACTTACACAAATCTTGACAAGGTCCACTCCCACGGCTTCGAGATGTCGGCTGAAAACCGCTGGCCCACGGGCTATCGCCTGCGTGGAAGCATCGGCTGGCAACAGAGCAAACAGGAAGACGGTGAATCACTGGCCGACTCGCCCAAGTTAACCGGAAAACTCATCGCCGACGCACCGCTCGTCGCCGGATGGACCGCATCCGGAGAGATCCTCGGCCTGTCCTCGCGCAAGGGCTACAACAGAGACGTCCCCGGCTACGGCATCGTCAATCTGAAAATCATTTCACCGCTCGCCGCTGGATTTGGCCAGTTCAGCCTGGCAGTTTATAACG